>NZ_CP064295.1:3793183-4094245 GCF_015476115.1 Aegicerativicinus sediminis
CCGAATCTAGTTCCTTAACCTCCAGATAAATTTTGTCCTCTTTTTGATCGTAGTAAAAATCAAAATATCCAGAAAATTTTTGAAGACCAGTTTTACCCAAAATTTGGGCATGAAAAACTAAAGGGAAAATTAAAAAGCCCGTAATAAGTAGAAATTTCTTCATGATTAAGATATTTCCCTCAAAAATATTGAAATATTAAATCTTATTCACCCTAATGGTTATTTTCCTACCTAGATATTGATAAAAATAATTGGCTTTTTTTTTCATAAATACATAAAAACCCTTTATTATTTATAGGATTACTATTTGATTCCTGTCCCAATATTGTTAAATTCCAAAAAACTTTCTAATGGACGAAAATTCTACAAAAACAATATTCTCGAGTTACCAAACTAACCCAGGAATGTTTGATGAAATCTTCGATTCCGATGGTAACGTTAGACCTGCATACCTAAAGTTATTCAGTTTGTATAGCGACCATTCTAGGGATGATTATTTAGAATTGAATAAACGTGCGAAAGCCTCATTTTTTAATCAGGGAATAACTTTCCAAGTATACAGCGACAAGAAGGCGCAGGAGAAAATTTTTCCATTTGACTTATTTCCGAGAATAATTGAAGCTTCTGAGTGGGAGGTTCTGGAAAGAGGGGTAATACAGCGTTGTAGAGCATTGAATTTATTCTTACATGACCTCTATCACAACAAAAATATCATACGCGACAAGATTGTACCACTAGAACTTATTAGTTCGTCTAGCAATTATCTTCACCAAATGATTGATGTAGACCCGTCTGGAGGGGTGTATAATCATATTTCAGGAACCGATCTAATAAAACATTCAGACGGTAAATATTATGTGCTTGAAGATAATATACGTTGTCCGTCTGGGGTGAGTTATGTTATATGCAATCGTACTGCTCTAAAGCGAGCTTTGTTTGGTGTATTCAACCATTACGAAACTCATACCGTGACCGATTATGCAGAAAATTTACTTGATATATTGGAGACGGTTAAACCTAAGGGAGTCGATGTCCCTAAAGTTGTGGTCATTACACCAGGGGTTTATAATTCCGCCTATTATGAACACTCCTATCTAGCGAAAGCGATGGGCGTAGAATTGGTTGAAGGAAGAGATTTATTTATTGAAAACGACTTTGTCTACGCCAAAACCATTCATGGACCAGAAAAAGTAGATATCATCTACAGAAGAATTGATGATTTATTTATAGATCCATTAGAATTTAGACCAGATTCAACCTTGGGGGTTCCAGGATTATTTGCAGCATATAAAAAAGGTAACGTAACACTTGTAAACGCTCCAGGAACTGGGGTTGCAGACGATAAAGCAGTTTACACTTATGTGCCTGATATCATTAAATATTATCTAGGAGAAGAACCTATATTAAACAATGTTCATACCTACCATTGCAGCAGAAAAGATGATTTGAAATATGTTTTGGAAAATATCCCTTCCTTGGTTGTAAAACCGGTTGATGAGGCTGGTGGCTATGGCATTCATATAGGAAATCGCCTTACCAAGGCAGAAGTTGAATCTGTCAAGAAAATAATCTTAGAGGATCCAAGAAAATATATTGCCCAACCAATAATGTCTTTATCGGTACATGCAACATTTATAGAAGATTCACACATGTTTGAACCACGCCATATTGACCTGAGAACATTTACTGTATTGGGCAAGGATAAAGAATTTGTTTTAAAAGGTGGACTCACAAGAGTGGCACTTAGAAAAGGAAATTTAATAGTAAATTCTTCACAAGGTGGAGGTTCCAAGGATACTTGGGTACTAAAACAAGAATAATAGATGTTAGCAAGAGTAGCAAATAATTTATATTGGATGGGCCGCTATATAGAGCGGGCAGAACATGTAGCCAGGTTTTTAAACGTCAATTATTTTTCCTCCTTAGATGCACCAAGCGAAATAAGTCAGGGCAGACAATTTGTTTTGCGATCAATTAAATTTATGGTGGGGGAACCTGCAACCGAAGCCGATAATTTAATTGAAAATGATGTTCTTTATGATGTAGGGCTCAATCTAGATAAATATTATTCCGTTAAATTTTGCATTAAAGTTGCTAGGGAGAATGCGAATTCATCAAGGGACCTTATCTCCACCGAATTGTACGAGGCAATTAATAAGTTTTACCATTATGTAAACGATTATCCTTCAGAAGTATTCGTTAAGAACGGACTTTACGATTATGCAGTAAATGTCACCGAGCGTACGGCCATACTAAGAGGTAAAATACGAGGTACTTTACTTCATGATGAAATTTACCACATTATTATGCTCGGCATAAACATTGAGCGAGCCAACCAAATTATTCGAATAATTAACGCAAAATACAACGATGCCATTCAGGCGAAGGGAAGTTATACAAATCCGGTAAACAATAGTTACGAATGGACCACTTTATTAAAATGTGCAGAATCTTATGACATGATGAGGCGCTTTTATAAAAAACCGCCGAATGGAATAAATACACTGGACTTTTTAATTTTTAACCAAAATTGCCCTCGTTCAGTAATGAATAGTCTAAATCAGGTTTTCAAACATTTACAAGAATTAGATCCACAAAAAATAAGGGACAAAAATTCAGCTGCATTTCTAATTGGGAAAGTAAGGGCAGAATATCAATTTAAGCATTTCCATGAAGTTCAAAACCAGGTAAAAAACTTTATCGAAAATACAGTTAGGACCCTAGTTGAAATTGGTAATAAATTAGAGAAAGAATATTTTAACTATTAGTATTTTCAAAAGTAAAATTTGATATTTTTAGCCGAATAATTATCTAAATATGGTTTACAATTACACCATTAGGTACCAATCTAAAAATACTTACGAAAATCCTGTTTCTGAGGCGACTTGGCAGTTTTTGGTAACACCCGAAGATAATGAAACCCAGGAGGTTGTAAGCGCACATTTTTTCACCTCAGTTAATGCACGTATCGAGGATTCCATTAATGGATATGGATTTAAAACTAATCGAATTTATTGCAAAACTCCATTTGATGAAATAAAGTTCACGGCCATCATTAAAGTATATAAACATAAAGTAAACCCATTCGATTTTAATTTAAATTTATCAAATCTGGAAGATTACGAAAAAATAGATGACATTTCTTTTAAAGTGCTCTACGAACCATTTTTAAAATCTACCCGTTTAACATATCTGAAGATGGACCCGACGTCACTATTCAATTTTGATAGGGATAACACAATTTTTGATAATCTAGTTGCTTTAAATATCTGGGTATACAAATTCATTAAGTTTCAATCCGGCGTAACCAATGTTGACAGCAATTTAGATGAAATCCTAAAAATTAAGAAAGGGGTCTGCCAAGATTTTAGCCATCTCTTTTGTGCCTTGGCAAGAGCGAATGGAATACCCACACGCTATGTTTCTGGTTATTTACATCAAGGCGAAGGATTTATGGGTGATTCCGTCATGCATGCCTGGGTTGAAAGTTTTATCCCAAGTTTAGGTTGGGTAGGTTTCGACCCTACCAACCAACTTATGGTTAATGAACATCACATAAAGGTAGCACACGGCAAAGACTATAAGGATTGTCCTCCTATTAAGGGTGTAGTATATAGTACGGGAAAAAATTATACCGAGTACAGTGTTGCTGTAAGCCATGATTTTGAAGCTCAACTTCACGAACAGCAACAACAGCAGCAGCAATAAATTAAAACCCTTTACAGCTATTCCACTTTCAAAAGACTTTCTATTTTTGTGAAAAATATTTTACATGGTAACTACAGATCAGATTAAAGATCTTATTGAACGCCTTGGCGCGTTAAGGAGGTATCTTTGACATTGATGCCAAAAAAATTGAAATAACCAACGAAGAAGAAAAAACCTTCAATCCAGATTTTTGGAATAATCCCAAGGAAGCACAAAAAATAATGAGATCTCTTACCGAAAAGAAAAATTGGGTAAAAGATTTCGAAAATGCCACCACTCAGGTTGAAGAGCTTGAAGTGTTATACGAATTTTTTAAGCAGGAAGAAGCTACTGCCAAGGAGGTACAGGCCACCTACGACAAAGCAACCCAAAGCATAGAAAAGCTCGAATTTAAAAATATGCTTTCCGAAGAAGGTGATGATCTTAGCGCAGTTCTTCAAATCACTGCAGGTGCTGGTGGAACTGAATCTTGCGACTGGGCAAGTATGTTAATGCGGATGTATTTAATGTACGCCGAAAAAAACGGCTATAAGGTTCGCGAGCTTAACTTTCAGGAAGGCGATGTTGCCGGTGTAAAAACCGTTACACTTGAAATTGAAGGCGATTACGCGTTTGGTTGGCTTAAGGGTGAAAATGGCGTGCACCGATTAGTGCGCATCTCCCCTTTTGATAGTAACGCCAAACGCCATACCAGTTTCGCTTCTGTATATGTTTATCCTTTGGTAGATGATTCAATTGAGATCGATATTAATCCTGCGGATATCGAAATTACTACAGCGCGTTCTAGTGGTGCAGGTGGGCAAAACGTTAACAAAGTAGAAACCAAAGTACAATTAACCCACAAGCCTACTGGCATTCAGATTTCTTGTTCAGAAACTCGATCGCAGCACGATAACCGAGCAAGGGCTCTACAGATGTTGAAGTCTCAGCTATATGAAATTGAACTTAACAAACGTATGGAGCAGCGTGAAGATATAGAAGCTGAAAAGATGAAAATTGAGTGGGGTTCCCAAATACGTAATTACGTGATGCATCCTTATAAATTGGTCAAAGATGTTCGTTCGGGCTTTGAAACTGGTAATGTGGATGCCGTTATGGATGGTGACATTGAACCCTTCTTAAAGGCATACTTAATGATGATGGGGCAAAAACAGGAAGACACAGAGACTCTTTAAATGAATTCAAATTATAAATCCATAATTTTTGATTTAGGTGGGGTATTAATTGATTGGAAACCTGAATACGTTTTTTTAAATGCCTTCGATGGCGACAAGGAAAAAACAGATTGGTTTATAAAGAATATCTGCACCCTAGATTGGAATGAGAATCAAGATGCTGGATACCCAATTGCGCAAGCAACTGAAGAATTGGTCAGCAAACATCCTGAATGGGAAGAATACATTAGGATGTATTACGGAAATTGGGAACAAATGCTTGGTGGCCCTATTTCAGAAACTGTGGATATTTTAAAAAAATTAATTGCTAAGGAAACTTATCAAATAGTGGCTTTGACCAATTGGAGTAATGAAACCTTCCCTATTGCTTTGGAACGTTTTGAATTTTTGCATTGGTTTGAAGGCATTATAGTTTCAGGGGCAGAAAAAACCCGCAAACCCTTCTCAGAAATTTATGAGCTAACAATAGACCGCTTTGATATTGATGCAACGAAGGCCATTTTTATTGATGATAATTTAAGGAACATTAAAGCCGCTGAGAATATAGGAATTAAGGGAATTCATTTTAAAAGTCCTCAGCTACTTCAAAATGAATTAAACTTTCTAAACATATTATAAAAATGAGCGAGATTACAATTTATCATAATCCACGATGCCGTAAGTCTAGAGAGGGATTGCAACTTCTACAAAATAAAAATATACATCCTGACATTCGTTTATACCTCGATAAACCATTATCGAAATCTGAGTTAACAAACCTAATTTCTCAATTGAAAATAGAACCAATAGACCTCGTAAGAACAAATGAATCTATATGGAAAACAGATTTTAAGGGAAAAAATCTCAGTCAAAACCAAATTATTGAGGCCATGGTTGCACATCCAAAACTTATTGAGCGACCTATTGTTGTGAATAAAGGAAAAGCTGTTATCGGCAGGCCAGCCGAAAAAATTCTGGATATCCTCTAGTTTTTACCTTTAACAGAACTTTAACCAATAGCGGCTAAACCTAAGCATACTTTTACGGTCTAATTTTTAAACCTTCCCACTTACGGAGGGTTTTTAAATAATATAAACCAACTAAACAATTGCTTCAGATCGCAAAAGAACAATCAAAATTTATGACCGCTTTAAAACAAAAACTAACCATATTATTGGTTCTATTAATTTCTACAACCGTTTTCTCTCAAAGGAACAAAGAGGTTAAAGTTACAGGGCATATTATAGACAAAGATGTCAACCAACCTTTAGAATATGCTACCGTTGCGTTTTACCAAAATGGTAACGTTATTACTGGTGGCATATCGGACCTAAAAGGAAATTTTGATATCAAAATTGAACCGGGTACCTATAATATCAGAATTGAATATATTTCTTATGAAACGGTAGAAATTAACAATAAGTCAATTACCGAAGACACCCATCTAGGTGACATCCGTATAGGGATTAATGTAGAAGCCTTAGATGCCGTAGAAGTTATTGCTGAAAGAACCACCGTTGAAATTAAACTTGACAAAAAGATTTATAATATTGGCAA
The DNA here is from genome assembly GCF_015476115.1 of Aegicerativicinus sediminis. GTDB lineage: Bacteria > Bacteroidota > Bacteroidia > Flavobacteriales > Flavobacteriaceae > Aegicerativicinus > Aegicerativicinus sediminis. The sequence goes on from NZ_CP064295.1 coordinate 3,799,603, forward strand.
GGATCTTACCACTTCCGGAGGAACCGTAAGCGATGCCTTAAATAATGTACCCTCTGTAACAGTTGATGTGGATGGCGCAATTAGTTTGAGAGGTAATGAAAATGTGCGTATTCTTATAAATGGAAAGCCATCTGCAATGGCGGGTTTTGGCGATACAAATGTTTTAAGCCAGTTGCCGGCCGAAGCCATAGAACGTGTAGAAGTTATTACTTCGCCATCAGCGCGATATGATGCTGAAGGTACCGCTGGTATATTAAATATCATTCTTAGACAAAAAGAAACCTTAGGTTTTAATAGTTCATTTAACCTTACAATAGGAAATCCAGATAATGTTAATTTATCTGCCAACTTGAATTATAGAACTGAAAAATTCAATCTTTTCAGCAATCTTGGGTTTCGCTATTTCGGTGCTCCAAGAATTAGTTTCTCAGATACGCGTTACTTCGATAGAATAATAAACGGAGAAACAATTGCTCCGGAATATGAACGTATCCGTGAAGATTCAGACGTTTCTAGATTAAATAGAAACTACAATTCAAATATCGGAATAGAATATTTTCTTACTGAAAAATCTTCCATCACCGCTAGTTTGTTTTACCGATATGGAGAGGATGAAGATTTAACGATCAATCTTAGTGACCGATTCAATAATGGTTCAATTGAAGAGCAAACTGAACGTAGAGAATCACAACTCGAGAATGGAAATAATTATCAAATTTCCCTTAATTATATCAATCGATTTAATGATAGTGGCCATGAATTAACTGCCGATTTTCAATATGAAAACAGAACAGAAGATCAAATAACAAATATTACAGAAGACTATAATTTTACAGATAAGGTTAATCCAGATCCTTTTCAGCAAGAAATTGTTACTACTGAAGAAGACCGAAAAGAATATTTGATTCAAGCAGATTATGTCTTACCATTGGGTGAAGACTCTAGATTTGAAGCAGGTTTTAGAGGAAATTACGAAAATAACAACACAGATTATGTGTTAGAACAAGAGGATATAACCACGGGTAATTTGTTTGTCAATGACACTTTAACCAACATTTTTAATTATAAAGAAAATGTAACGGCTCTATATACTCAATACGGTTCAAAATTTGGAAAGTTTTCCTTTTTGCTTGGTTTACGATTAGAAAACACCCAACTAAAAGGAGATATAGATTCAAGGTTAACGCAAGAAGAACTGCAAGAAGCTTTTGGATATCCGATTGAGACAAATTTCGATAACAATTATTTAGGATTGTTTCCAACAGTTAACCTCATTTATAATTTACGGACCGATGAAGGTGGAGAGGAAAGTATTACCTTGGGTTACAACAGGCGAATTAATAGACCAAGAGGATGGTATGTTAATCCATTTCCTTCACGTTCTAGTAGAACAAATGTGTGGCAAGGGAATCCAAATCTTCAACCTGCATTTTCTAACGGTTTTGATTTAGGTTACATTAGGCGTTGGGATAAATTAACTTTAACCTCATCTGTTTATTATAATCGTGAAACAGGATCGGTTGAAAGGATTCAAGAAAATACTGGATTCCAAACATCCGATGGTATTGACATTATCCGTTCTATACCTGTAAATTTGTCAACCAACAAACGAATTGGTGCTGAGGTAGGGATGATGTATAATCCTGCTAAATGGTTGCGTTTAAATGGAAGTTTTAACTTTTTCCAATTTGAAACAGATGGAGAGTTTAATGATGTTGATTATAGTGCGAAAAACAGTAGTTGGTTTACAAGATTTAGTTCTAAAGTTACTTTACCTTGGAACATCGATTGGCAAACCAATATGAATTATAGAGGAGCTCAACAACAGGTGCAATCTGATAGAGAAGGTATATTCTCTATGGATTTGGCCTTCAGTAAAGATATTCTAAACAATAATGGTACAATTTCCTTAAATGCACAAGATGTATTTAATTCCCGTATTTATAAATCTGTAACCACTACCGATTTTTTTGAACGTTATGGTGAGTTCCAATGGAGACAGCGTCAGGTGAATATTTCATTTATTTATCGTTTTAATCAACAGAAAAGACGTAATGAAGGAAGACGTGGCCCAGATAATTTCGATGATGACGGTGGGGAATTTCAGGGCGGAGGAAAAACCAAAGCCTAATAAAGTGAAGCAAAAAAAAAGGCTACCAAATGGTAGCCTTTTTTTTATTTGAAAAAGAGATCTAAACGGTCTCTTCCTGTTGCTTGCGTTTCTTTTCTGCTCTATATTCCTTATATCTCTCAATTAATGCCCCACCAATCCAATATGGTATCACGAAAGTAATTAGAAATATCATCAACCAAAATCCTATGGTTAATATGGTTAGAAAGGCTAAAAATCCTAGATATTGGTCGAAATCAAACATGATCTATTTTTTTATTCTGCTGCAAAGATATTTGAAACAACTTTGTTAAACAAACGAAAAAAGTGCATTTATCAACATTTTTATGTTAATCAAAAGGAATGCATCTATATCCCCAACTTTCCACAGCCACTTTTACCGCATGGGTTTCCACCGTTCTGTATTCTACCCTAAGGATGTTATCACAATCTTCCAAATCGAAATTCATTCGGTAATTAGGGAAGCAATAACTTAACTTTTCTAAAATAGAATTGGCCTCTTTTTTCTTCGAGATATTAGTTTTAAAGATCTCAACCATACCTAATTATTGAGGCATTTTTGTTTCATCTATATACATAACTTCCCATTGGTGCCCCTCTAAATCTGAAAAGCTATGCGCATACATCCATCCGTGGTCTTGAGTATCCATGTAAATAGATCCTCCAGATTCTACAGCATTTTGAACCATTTCATCCACTTCTTCCCTGCTCTCAACATCTATTGCCAATAAAACCTCAGTAGTTTTTTTGGCATCTGCAATTTCTTTCTTGGTGAAATTTTTAAACATTGGTTTTGTAAGTAACATGGCGTATATGTTCTCACCCAAAATGAGGCATCCCGCCTTTTCATCTGTAAATATTGGATTAAATTCAAACCCTAAAGATTTAAAAAATATAATTGAATTATCGAGATTATCAACTGGAAGGTTGACAAAAATCTGCTTTGCCATAATTGTTAATTTTAATTTTTATTAGATTTTATACATTAATGGGTAGATGTATTAAAACTTACCATCCATTCTACACCAAATTGGTCGGTGCACATCCCAAAATAATCCCCCCAAAAAGTATCTTCCATGGGCATCTCAACGGACCCATTTAAAGAGAGTCCATCAAATAGTCTATTGGCTTCATCTTTTGTGTCTACAGAAATAGAAAGTTTACAGTTTTCTCCAAACGCCAAATTATTAAATGTTGGGTGACGATCGCTTCCCATTATTATATTACCGTTATCCAATGGTAATGCCACATGCATAATCCAATGCTTTTTATCATCTGGAATAGGCAATGCATTATCAACCGCCGGCATGTCTGAGTATTTTGATATTTGCAGGAATTCTCTTTTGAAAATCTTTTTATAATGGTTGAAGGCCTCTTCACAATTTCCATTAAACAATAGATAAGGATTTACAGTTGTCATCTTTTAAAATTTAATTTTTGTCTATCAAAATTGATAATTTTCTCAAAGTTAAGCAGCTGGTTTTCAACAACACCTGTGCATATACGACATTATGAGGGGTTGTTTGCGACAACTTTAAGTTGTAAGTTTACCAATAAATTTTAGCATGAAAAATGTCTCTATCATAATACCTCGCGGACACTTTAGTATGGTAAATCTTGAAGGCACCCATCATATGTTTTCATGGGTTAATGGATTCCTTCATGGTAAGGGAAAAAAACCTTTGTTCAAAATTCAAATGGTTGGTCTCGATAATGAAGCAACACAACAACATGGACTATATACTGTAAAGCCACAATTATTGATTGACCAGGTTGAAAAACAAGATATTATTGTTTTACCAGCAATTCATGGAAAATTTGAAACTGTATTCAATCAAAATAAGGAACTTTTGCCATGGCTTAAAGAGCAATATAAAAAAGGCTCAGAAATTGTAACCATGTGTGTCGGTTCATTTGTATTGGCTGAAAGTGGTCTTTTGGATGGAAAGACTTGCTCTACACATTGGCAATATGCAAATGAGTTTAAAAATAGATATCCCAAGGTCCATTTAATGGATGACAAAATAATTACCGACGATCAAGGAATTTATACGAGCGGGGGCGCCTATTCGTTTACAAACCTTCTCATTTATCTTATAGAAAAGTTTGCAGGTCGGGAAATCGCATTAATAGCATCTAAGGGATTTATGGTCGACATAGATCGTGAGAGCCAATCGCCTTTCATTATGTTTAAGGGTCAAAAATCTCATGAGGATTTGGAAATATTGAAAGCACAAAATTATATAGAAGCCCATTTTGAAGATAAATTAACCGTTGATGAGCTTTGTGAAATGCTAAATATTTCAAGAAGAACCTTTGAAAGACGTTTCAAAAAGGCTACCTCCAATACAATCTTAGAATACATTCAAAGAGTAAAGATTGAAGCTGCGAAAAAAGATTTAGAACGCGGACAGAAAACCGTCAATGAAGTGATGTTCAACGTGGGATATTCAGACACTAAAGCTTTTAGGGAAACTTTCCGGAAAATTACGGGGATGACCCCAATTAGTTATCGAGAAAAATTTGCGATGGCTTAATAGTCCACATCTTCCAATGTTTTTGCAATACCTCTTGGTCTATAAATTTCATGGATTAGAAAAGAAACGTCGGTTTCGCCGATATTCACCGCATAATCACTTGCAGGTCCGCTCATAAATCCCGTGCCCTCTTTAAATTCCATTTCAACAGGATCACTACCATTAAAACTCAATTTTAAAGTCCCTCCTTTTAAAACATATACCGTATGGTCAGGGTGCTGATGTAAAGCCATAGAATCTCCAGGTTTTATTGTTGATGTGTACATTTGAACCAAAAGGGTATCAACGAATAATTGGTTTATAAAAGGTTTACCGACTGTAAGAGGATCTAATTCTTTTTTAAATTTAAAGGAATATGTTGTATCCACTAGCATGGGTACATTATTTCCTTCTTTGGTTTCAATTACCTCCTCAGTTTCCACTTTTTGCTGGCAATTAGTAAAATTGAGAACTAAACCAAAAAAGATTAAACTGACTAATGTAAATAGAGATCTTTTCATTTTTTAAAGGTTGTTGGTTAGAACCTAAAAGATACTAAATTCTGAAATACAATAAGTTAGATATTATTTCTATTTCGTCAAATTGACATTTCCAAGTCAAATTGCATTCATTTAATGATCAATTTTTACTATTCCAGCGGTAGCAAAATTTTATTTGAATTTTATTTTAGAACTTTAAAAAATGGAATATGAATTATTCATATTTTGGATCGTTAATTAATCCTTCATTAAAATGCGTAAGTTTTTCTTTCTATTCTTTTTGCTAATAAGTTCATCATACTCTTTTGCACAAAAACAAGTATATGAGTTAAGAACCTATGAATTGGAATTTTTTAGATCTGGGGATGTATTACACAATTATTTAAAAGATGCCCTTATACCAGCATTAAATCGACAAGGTATCGACCCAATCGGCGCATTTGAAGAAACAAGTGAAAGTTTACCAAAAAAAATCTATGTTCTTATACCTTACAAGAATATCCAAACCTTTCTAGACAGTAAAGAGTTAATTGAAAAAGACCAGAAGTTTTTAGCTGATGCCAAAGAATATATAAATGCCAGTGAAACGATTATTCCTTTTAATAACTATACAACCAATCTAATTAAATCCTCCAAGGGGTTTCCTGAAATTAAAGTCCCAAATGAAAATGCACAACTATTCGAATTAAGAATTTATAACAGTCATAATGAGGATGCCCTTCGGAGAAAAGTTAAAATGTTTGATGACAGTGAGTTTGGTATTTTTGTAGATGTAGACTTACCGATGGTGTTTTTCGGTTCTGATATTGCAGGCACACATATGCCCTCATTAACATATCTATTGGCGTTTAAAGACATCGATCACCATAAACAAGCTTGGTCTAAATTTGGTCAACACCCAGAATGGATAAGAATTACCAAATTAGAGGAATATGCAAATGCCATGAACGACATCACTAGAGTGTTTTTAAAGCCTCTATCTTATTCTCAACTTTAATCTGGTTAGAACCCAATAGCACCTCCATTAACGCTAGAAACATCAGAAGCTCCAAAATAGGCTTGTAATTCCTCGCTATAAAGAATGCCCATCAATTCTCCCAGATTACTTCGAGAATTAAGAGTATGACCCATTTCTTCTAAAATTTTTCGGGTATCAGGTGACATCAAATCCTTCTCATACATAATTACATCCGGCATCCATTGATGATGAATCTTCATAACATTAATTGCATCCTCAATAGGCATTTTATAACCAATTGCACCAACAATGGTTTGGAATACAGTATTAATAATGGTCCTTCCCCCAGGTGTACCGATAACCATAAAAGGCTTGTCATCTTTGGTAAGTATCGTCGGTGTCATACTAGACAACATACGTTTATTAGGAGCAATTACATTTGGCTGTGTTCCTATCATCCAACCTGAAGTCACACCAGGTTTAGGATTGAAATCTCCCATTTCATTGTTGAATATGAAACCTAATTTTGGGGACCCTAATTTTGAGCCATACCCCTGCTCAAGAGTATAAGTTAAACTAACTGCATTTCCTTGCTTATCAACCACCGATAAATGTGTGGTTTGTTCACTCTCATATGCTTGAGCAAAATTAATTGAATCGCTAACTGAAGCTCTCTCTAGATCAATACTATCAAATAACGCTTTGGCGTAATCCTTTGAAATTAATTTTTCAATTGGCATGTCTGGATTCAAATCTGGATCTCCCAAATATTCAGCTCTATTAGCATAAGCTCGTCTCATTACCTCAGCCATAATATGAACATATTCATGAGAATTAAACTCAATGGAATTTAAATCTGCCTGTTCTATCATGTTAAGCATTTGAACAAGAGTTATACCACCAGAAGATGGTGGCGGCATAGAATATACCTTGAAGCCCTTATAATAACCTTCAATCGGTTTACGCTCTATAGCCTCATAGTTCAACAAATCCTCCTCAGTAATAAGCCCCCCATTAGCAGCCATAAAAGCCGCTATTTCTTTTGCTACCGTCCCCTTATAAAATCCATCTTTGCCTTTATCCCTAATATATTTTAGGGTTCTGGCCAATTCTGGTTGAGTCCAAATATCGTGGGGTTCCACCAAATTTCCGTTGGCATCATCGAAATAGTGTTTAATAAACAAAAACTTAGAATCTTCAAAATCATCAGAATCCTTGAGGTAATTACCATAACTATAGATGTTCCATGGCATAGGAAATCCTTTTTTGGCAAGATCAATAGCAGGTTGTACTAATTTCTTCCAAGGAAGTTTACCGTATTTCTGATGGGCTAGATATAAACCCGCTACTGTTCCCGGAGTTCCGACAGCTGCTAAGGTCGTTCTATAATTTTCCAGCAAATCACCATCTTTATTTGTAAACATATCGACCCTTGCAGCTGCAGGTGCCTTTTCCCTAAAATCTATCGTTGTAGCCAATCCATTTTGCTGCTTATAAACAATAAAACCACCTCCACCAATATTTCCTGCAGTTGGATGAGTAACCGCTAAGGCAAATGCCGTTGCAATGCTGGCATCAATTGCGTTACCTCCCTTTTTCAGAATCTCTACTCCAACTTCAGAGGCAATTTGATTTGAACTTACAACCATCCCATTCTTACCATAATTTTGGGCATATGTAATAATAAACCCATGTAGAAACAATAAAAGAAAACCAAGGAACCTGTTATTTAAATACATATAACCAAAAAAAGTATTAGAGGAAAACTTCTTAAAACATTAATCGCTCTTATTGAACGACTAACAGGCAAATAAATAAATTTTAAATTCAATTAGTTATTAATTTATATATATGATATGCCAATATTGTCCATATCACTACAATAACCAAAGCAAATCGCCAATTCTTTTTAAGACTGATCTTCCTAATCTCAGCTTGTTCCCGGCAATAAGCCATAACTTCTTTAGGAACTAACCTTGTAATAAGAGAAATTAGTAAGGGAATAATAATTAGGTCATCAAGTAGTCCCAGAATTGGAATAAAATCAGGAATTAAATCAATTGGACTTAAAGCATAACCCAAGGTAATTATTATAAGCACCTTAACATACCATGGAACTAGGTTTTCAGTTAAAGCTATGTCTAGAGCCTTTAATTCTTGCTTAAGTCGTTTGGCCCAAGCTTTCAACTTTTTAATAACTGTGGGCTTTTTTTCCGCTTCCAATTAGTTTACAAAATGTGGGGAAAGATACAAGAGTAAAACCTATAATTCAATAGCAATATGATTGACTTCATTTACCCTGGCTTTTATGCCACTTAGCTGCAATACCTTAACTACTTTTTGGACGAATCCCGCTTCGATTAATTCATCATGCATTGCTCTAATTTTAGACCATAATTCTATAGGAGACAACGTATGATCGATATCTCCATAGTATCCTTGAGAATCGCGTGGACAAAGTTTATTGCGTGCCCGTTGAGAATCATGAAAAGCATTGAATTCATCCATAAACTCTTCATTACTACGGATAATTTTAATGTATTTGACCAAATCTAGTTTTTGCCAATCATCTCCAAAATTGGTATACCATGTAACAATTGCAAAAGGACTTATGCAATCTATACTAAATGAAAATTCCTTTTTCCTGAGCTCGCCACTCTCTTTTTGAAATAGATGATAATAGCATTCGGTTGAATGAGCCCAATCACCACCTACCATAACAATGCCGCCTTCTACAGTTTTCTGTGAAAACCAATTGAGAGCCTTATCTTGAAAATTATTATCAAAATAATACATTACGTTAAAGCAGCGAATAACATCTTTTTCCTCAATTTCAATCTCACCAATTCCTCCATTTTTGAATGATAGAAATTCAGTTTCGTAACTTTTTATCGGATCAATTTCCAACCTTGGAAATCCTTCTGTTTTAGGATTTATTAGGAATTCATTTAAAAGTTGTTCAAACCGCTTCTTTGTAGCGGAAACATCACTTAAAAGTGAGTTCCAATTATCGATTGACGGAATTGCAGGTTGAAAATAGACTATTGATTTAGTATCATCAAAAGTGGCATAATTTCCATCTTCATCATATACAAGGTAGGCTGGAAGAGACGGATCAGCCCCAACAACTTTCCAATTTTTTAAATAATTTGAAACCTCAATAGTGGTAAATGGCGGAAAACCACAACCAATATCCAACATGGTTTTTCCATTACTTTTTAAATATGGATTATTGCCTATATAGGTGTCTATTATTGCATGCCTACCTTGCACTGTTATTGGAGGGATTTTTCCTCCCCATCCACCTGGCAAAATTCTGGCGAGAAGCGTGCCCATAACATCCGCATGAAATAACGATAAATCCTTAGCAGGTATACCACTTAGTCTAACAAAATTGAACATGCGCTCTACAAACGAAAATACGTCTGGTCTATCAACGGGTAGCTGCTGTAATCTGGTCAGGAAATTAGTTGATAATTCGCCATTGAAGTATTTTCTATTAAGATCTTTTAAAAAATTTATTCTATCCATTTATAACAATAATTAAAACTTCTTATTCATTATGATTTTTAATACCAATTGTCGTTAAATGGGGCAGGTTTATTCACATCTAAAACCTCAAATTTGGCTGCCAACCTTGCAGCACAAATGAAGGCTTCGAATAATTCTCAATTAATTCTTTATCACTCTCTGGTGTAAGTTGGCGAGAAAAATCAGCTCTTTGCGATGTATCGACCGGTACTCCGTCATCAAGATTTATACTGTTATATTCCCAATAATGAATATTTGTTTTATCACCTCCAACTACACCCCATCCTTTCGGAACAATATTTTTTAATTTACAATTAATTAATACAGCCTCGCTAAATGGATACGAATAAATTCCTTTATTAGTAGGAGCCCTTGCCAGTTCACTTCCTTGCTCACGTGTACCGGTAAAGCTACAATTTACAAATACATTTCCATGGTTGGCATCCGTATTTCTAATCCACATAAATGGACCCGGCGAAATAAAATCACAATTCTTAAAAAATGCTGGTCCGCGACCTAGTATCATATCGCCTCCTCCATCAATACTTACATCCTGAAAATAAGCAGTTCCGTTTGTTTGCAAAGCATCCCCATCACCAACGATATGAACATTCTTTACAACATTCTTACTTCCATTAATCAATAACCCCTCAGCCTGACCCTTAAGCAAGTTTTTAATGGTTAGATTGTATAGTTGAATATTAGCGCAATTATCCATAGCAAATGCAGCCCTACGAGATGGAAAAGTTCCTGGCCATTCGTTTGTTTTTACATTCCAAGGATGGGGATTAAATACTTCGTTATTGGCATATTGAATAATTACATTCTCCTTTTCTTCCCCTTTAATGATAATATTGGACTTATTTCTAAAATAAATTAGCTCTTCATATACGCCATTTTTAATCTCAATTTCGATTGTATCATTATGAAAACTTGGGATGTAATCTAAAGCTCCTTGTACAGTATTAAAATCACCGTTGCCTGTACCGTCGACGACTAATTTATTAGTAGCTAGATTAGGACCAGTTTCACGGGTTGTAAACTGCCAGGTTTCCTTATCATAAATTCCTTTGAAACTCCCATCTTCAGTAGATAAAACAGTACTATCCATCAATACATAATATGTTTTACCGTAATCCAACAAATTATGATGCAAATAAATCGTAGCGGTCTGGTCTTTTACAATAATGGGGTAAAAGTGAAAAGCATCAGTAAATCCTCCTATGATAGTTAACTGATAATTCTTTTTGTTTGGAAGGGCTACTCCTGACGGGGTTCCTGGTAACGTGTTTGCATTTGTAAACCTACCCTCCACATAGGTATATGGTATTGGCGTATAATCAGCCTCCGGGTTGACATTTGGCTCGGTCGGCCCAGCAGGTATACTCATATCAATAAGATCCACCAGAGAATCCGTATCCTTATCAAACACCTGAATTTTTCCAGAATTCCCAAGGACCGGTTGAGTTTTAAATGTCAATTTCAAATGAGTGTCAGGACTAATGTCTGTGGCATTTATTTTGGGAAAGCTTTCAATAATGGCTAAGTCTTCATTTGAATTACAAGAAAGAATCAAACAGCTTATTAACAGAATATATATTGAAAATGGATTTTGATTTTTAATCTTCATATTTAAGGCTTGTAGCTTTTATCTTTTTGAATAACAGGTGATTTAATTTAAAATTTTTTATTTATTTCATTCTAAAATTTATTTGTAAATCCTTTCATCAAAAGCCAAACTGCTAAAGACATTTCACCGACAATACTTGGTATTGCAACTAAGGCTAAAAATATGGATCCATATTCGGTATAGTTCGGCAATAGAAAATGCGCAACCGTATCCAATATATACATAGCACCAGCCAATATTAGAAACAGGCTAATCAATTTAGGTTTTTTCAAAATGACTCCTAGAAGTATTAAATGAATTCCAAAAAAGAAAAGACCAATTAACCATATGGCATTGAATATTTCCAATTGATTGATGATTTGCGATTCATTAATTGCCTCTAATATAAAAGGCAAGGAAAATATAGCCACACCCATTATTGCCGCATGCATCACCCGAAACAATGTACTTAAGACATTTAGGAAGTGACCTTTGAATAATTCGTAAAAGGCCCAAGCAACAACAACATCGAACACAACGGTAATCAAAAATGCCAATATTCCAAATCGGACAATCATAGGGCTATTTTGAACGGTAGAAAGTGGAGCTTCCACTAAGGATTCAATAACAAAAAAATTTGCAAAAATCGCTGAGAAAAAGATTATTAGATAGCTAATACCAGCTATAATCGAGAGTTTTCGTGCCTCCATTTAATTTTAAGTTTCAGTGGTATTTGAAGGTTCTATTAAATTATCAGACTTTGTATAATGCGCAATAATCACACCAGTTGTCGTTATAAGATGGGTTTTCAAACTGAAGTTTGTTGGAACAGAACCATTATCAAATAGCCTCTTCCCTTTTCCTAAAATTACTGGATGTATTTTTAGTCGGATTTCATCGACCAGATTGTGTTCAAATAATGTCTGCACCAATTTGCTGCTTCCCCAGGTTTGAATATCCATGCCTTCTGAATTCTTAAGATTCTTTATGGTATCGACACTTTTTAAAAATATAGTATTATTCCAATCAGAATGAGATCTTGTACTGGAAACAACATATTTATTGCCTTCATTTATACTAGGCCAAAACTCAGTATTGTTAGGCCAATAATTCTCCCATATTTCAAAGGTTTTACGGCCTAAAAGATATTCGGCAGGCTGCAATTCTTCACGAACTACTTCTCCATAAATCTTATCACCAAATGGCCTCGTCCAACCACCAAAATTAAATCCACCGGATGGGTCCTCATCGGGTCCACCTGGAGCCTGCATAACTCCGTCAATTGAAATCATTGATAAAACTGTTATTTTTCTCATTGCTACAACAGATCAATGTATTTTTTGAAATGGTTTAATTTCTTCCATATCTATTCTAAATATATTACCATATCCATTTAGGACATTATCCACAATTTCCTTCAATTCTTCCACACTTTTTATTGGCTTTTGTAATTCCGTTCCCCTTTCACTAGTAAAATAGAACGATTGGTTTTTCCAATCTATAAATGGGCAAAAGTCGAGTTTATTAGAATTGATTTTTGACCCCATGTTTTCGGCCTCTTTCCAATTCCCATTATCATCTCTAATACTAAAATAGAGATCGCCACCACCCAAATCATCTTCCCTGCCATAAGAACTAAAAATTAGAAGATCTTCTTCAGGAGAGATATAGGAATTAAATTCATAGGTTGCAGAATTGACAGCTATTGGTAAGGGAAAAGGTGGGTTATACTTTCCATTCTGAAATTCAGAAACAAAAATATCCTCCCTGCCTATACCTCCCACTTTGGTTGTCGTGAAATATAAATTTCCATTGTCACTTAGGGAAGGATAAAATTCATCTGCAGTTGTGTTAATGAGGGTATCCATAGCGATTGGCTCGGACCAGCCATCCTCTGCTCTATCAACATACCATATATTATAGTCACTCCTTGTTTTATCATTATAAATAGGCCTGTTGGAAGCAAAGTATAACCTATTGCCTTTAGTGGTGAAAAATGGTTCAATATCTTGATACTTCCCTGAAAAGGGCAAAATTTGAGGCTGAGACCAATTTCCCTCCAATTTTGATAAAATGACCAAGCATCTATTATTTTGTTTAAAATCGCCTAAAGTAAACACAAGTTCATTGCCATTTTGCGAAATCGCAATATCTCTTTCATATAGGGCCGTAGAAACTATTCCTTCACCAAATAGTTCCAATTCTGTTGAAGTATTTTGAAGTGTGATTATTGGACCAGTAATTTCTGTTGGTTTTTCCGATTTACAGCTAAGTAAAAAGAGAATGAGACAGCAAAAAAAACATTGGAAAGTCATAATCTAAAAAGCTAATAGGAAAATTATATAAGTTTTGTGGAAACCAACCATGTAAATAGAAATTCCTTTAAAAGTTTTTATAATTACCTTTTTTATAACGTTTCATAAGTTTACCAAACATTTTGTCCTTTTTTCGCTTGTCCTTCAAGGTGGTTTCAAAATGTTTTTGTTCCCTCAACATCCGCAGATAATTTTCATAAGAAGACATATCTATTTCCCCTTTATCTACTGCCTCTAGAACCGCACAACCTGCTTCCGTGGTATGTGAACAGTCTTTAAATTTACATTCATCAGACAATTCATAAATAGAATCAAAAGTTGACTGTAGGCCCTCAGCATTTTCAGTTATCCCAACCTCCCTCATTCCAGGATTATCGATTATAATGCCTCCATTTTTTAAAACCCTTAATTCCCTATGGGTTGTAACATGTTTACCTCGTTTGGAATGTTCACTAATCGAACTTGTTTTCATGAGTTCATCTCCATAGAGGGAATTTAGCAATGAAGACTTACCAACACCCGATGAACCCAATAAGCAATATGTTTGCCCTCTCTCGATAAAGGATTGTAAATACTCAATACCGATTAAAGATTCATTTGAAACAGAAAAAACCTTAACGTCGGGTATTCTATTTTTAACGTCTTTTTCCAAAACCATAAGTTCATCTTCACCCATCAGATCAATTTTACTCAAAACGATTACTGGTTCTATCTTCGAATTATAACATATCGTTAGGTAACGTTCTAACCGATTAAGGTTAAAGTCTCGATCAACGGCCTGTATAATGAAGGCCGTATCTATATTGGTAGCAATGATTTGCTTTTCGCCATTTTTTCCCACCATTTGTCTTTCAATAATCGACTTCCTTGGAAAAATGGCATGGATAAGAACTTTATCCACATCATATTCTGAAATAGCCACCCAATCTCCTACCGCCGGGAAATCAGCTCTACTTTGGGCTGTGAATCGTATGTTCCCAAGTATTTCAGCTTCATATTCTTTTTCAATGGTCTTTACCTCATAGCGTTCCTTATGTTCTGCGATTACTCGACCAACACCAAAACCTTCTAAATTATTTTCAGATCTAAAATTTTGGAAGTATTCGTCATATCCTAAATCTTCAAGCGTCATAATTCTAACTCAATTAAAAACGTCAATATTGATTATTAGCCGAAAACTAAGGTACTAAATTGAATTTAGTAAAGTGATATTAAATAATTTAGAGATTCTGGGTTTAATTGAAGTTTCAACGTTCTTTAATCCAATTTCTCGAAATATCCATTTGTACAATTTTCCATTCATCATCTGAAAATTTCCATATACGGGCTACGGTTTCATTAATAGGTTCTTTTGAATTGCTTTCGTACTGCTGGCTTACAAATTCATAAACCGTAGTCTCATCAAGTATGTTATAATTTCTTTCTGTAGAGATTACAGGTTTTACCGGTAGTTTCGGACAATAGGCTTTAACCTTTCCATATGGCCATTGCTCACCATTTTCATAAATAACAAGATGCTCATCCAAAATAGGTAAAATAGCATCACAGCGTGCATTCATATAATCGTCTTGGTACTTTTTGGAAACATTATTGAATTGCTCCTCAAAATCATATGGAGGTAAAGGCCTAACCGGAGATTCATGCACGTGTACAATTTTCCATTCCCCTAGGGTTTCTTTTAACCCCAAACTAAAAGCAGCGCCTCCCAATTCATCTGAACTGCCCTTATCACGTATATTGAAAGACACTATGGCACTCCCTTTATTTTGAAATACAATAGTGGGATTTGTCATTTCAAGGATTGTACTTCCATCTGAAGTAGGAATAATGAAATTCACTAAAACATTTTCAAACTCTTCATAGGTATCTGCGCTGCCTCGCCAATAATACAATAGATCATTATCGTATAAACGCATCATACGATCTTTGTCGATCTTACCATTCCATGCATTGGTCCATTCTTTAGCGATTTTTAAAATTTCCTCTTCAATTTTAGCACCTTGTGGATAACCTTCTGAGTACTTAATAAAAAGAAGAATGAGTAACGTAATTTTAAAGAATTTCATTTTAAGAATTTTTATCATGAATTAGTGAAGTCTTTGCCAAGCTTTAACCAATCAATTTCAAGGTTTCATTAATAAATTCAGTTTTCCCCAATACATAAGCGCCCCTGTCATTTCGAAATTTCGAAGCTAATTCCATCTTCAATCTTTCATATTCTCTCGCCTTTTCCTCATTTGAAATTAAATAATCCCGAAATCCTAGTTGTTTCCACATGGCATTATCTTTAGGACACATATGGATATGGAAAATTTGCTCTTTTTCTCCGTCTAAGTTGTAACCTTTCCCAAACGATGAATATTCATCAATTGAATCTCTGGCAGGCACTTTAAAATGAGAATATCCCATCTCAGAAAATAACGCAATCAAATTTTCATTGAACATCAAATGCTTTGGAATTTCAATTAGCAAATCAATGTATGGTTTAGATTTTATCGAAGGAATGGAGGAGCTACCGAAATGCTCGATGCGCAATATCACCTCACTTCCAACTTTCTCTAAAATTTGTTGTTTTTCTTTTTCGAAAATGCCTTTCCATTTCGGGTTGTGGTCTACCAATTCAACCGGAAAAAGTGAATTCCAATCATCTTTGGTTAAATCGTAAAGGGTCTTTTTCATTTTTTTCAATAATGAGAAACTGAAATTTTAAACGTTTAATCGGGTTATGAGGAGTGGTAATTATCAGCGAAAATATACATCATTCTGTGATTGAAATACATTTCTCCAATTTTCAAATACTTCTCTTGAATACCATAAGTTTTAAAACCAATTTTAGAATATATACTCTCGGCTTTGGTATTATTTACAAGTACATCTATCTCAATTTGTTCAATTTCTTCATTATTAAAGGCTTCCTCAACTGTTGCCTTAACAAGATTGAACCCAATATTATGTCCTTGAAACTCTGGAGTTACATAAACTTGGATTATTCTACCCCTGTGTTTAGTTTTCAAACTGTCATATCTATTAAAACCGGAAATGGCTATTAATCTATCATTATAAAAGCCACCAATAACAAAATTGTCTGGATTTTCATTTTCTAAATGGTCCTCAAAGAATAATTTTTTCTTCTTTATTTCATCTTGGTAATTGGAACCAAAATTTTCAGGGTATTGTTTCAAACATTCGAGCCGAATAGTTCTATATAAACTAGACTCATGGGGCAAAAGTCTTCTAAATTGGATATTCATTATATGTGTCTAGAAAAATGCAGTTGTTTATTAAATTTAAATTTTCTTATGTATAGGCATATACAATTTCTAATTTTTCAAATGGTCCAATTCAAAAAACCTAACCGCGTTTTCATAAAAGATCTTTCTTTTGTCTTCTTCGTTCAAAAAGTCAAATTCGTTCAATTTTTCAATACTTTTTTGAATATTTTCTGGCCAATACATTGCATCAGAACCAAACATAACTTTATCGATAAGGTTTGCTTTTTTTGCTTTCAATAAAAATTCTTCGGCATATAGGGATGTCCGGCCAGTTGGCACCCAAAGAAGTGCTCCTAACCCACAATAGAGTTGTGGGTACAATTCCATTAATGCCAAAGCATGCTCATAAAAAACTCCCCCTGAATGCATGAGGTAAATTTTTAATTTTGGGTAAATAATTAAAACTTCCTCAACCAGCAATGGGTCCCCTAAACTAAGTCTTATCTTTTTATATCTATTAGAGATCCCAGGAGGTCCAGATCCAGTGTGCAGAGCAATGGGTATTCCTTCACGCTCGCATATTTTAAGATAGGGAGCGAATCCAGGGTCCGTAATTTGTAACCCATTAAACATAGGCAAAAATTCACCCCATACCTGAATCTTTCCTTCCTCTATTTGCTTTTTGAATTGTACTGTATCAAACTTCGGAAAATTATTAGATTCATAACCTTTCAACATTTTTTCTTCCAAATCAGTGTCATATTCACCACCACTTTTAACTGCATATACAATATTGTATTTTTTAAATTGTTCCCTTATTCTAGATTTAAAATCTTCATAGTTTGAAGGTGCCCCATAAGTGGATTGATACGTTCGTTTTGTATAGCCGTGAAGATGAACATCTATAATCGGTTTAACACCATCCTGCGCTTGAAATAGCATTGGAAACAATAATATTAAATAGACAATCTTGGGCATAATCAGAAAAATTTAGGTCAGTTAGATTCTAGATAAAAATTGAGCATGATACCAAAACATCAATGCAATCACCTAATTAACAATAATATAGCAATATGATAATTCTTTCAATTTAGGAAAAAAGCTTCAAACCTCCTTAAAATTGAAAGTGATACAATTAAAATATCCATGAACCGAAGTTTTAATTTTTCCTAATCGGAATCAAAATTTCTTCTTTAGGGTTTAGGCCATTATTCATATAGTTCCCTCCAATTCCAAGTCTTAAAAAGGATTAAAGGCAGTAAACGAGGTAAAATCGATATTTCAAAAATTCAGTTATCTAAACTGCTAAAAATTGATTAAAATGGCTATTAGGATGGCTATAATAGACAATGATAAAATAATACCTAGTGGCTTAAGACAATATAAAAACCAATCCTTATAAGATAATTTAGCCGCGGTTAGCATAGCCAGAAGTGCTCCGTTTGTTGGAGTTATCAAATCCATTATGATGGCTCCATATTGATAACATAAAATCATTACTTGTCTAGACATACCAATTAAATCTGCCAATGGAGTTAATATGGGTATGGTCAACACCGCTTGGCCCGAATTACTAGGAATAGGGACGTGCAATACACTTTGAGATAAGGTCATGGCAATTGCTGAAAATGCCACAGGTAACTCCTCCAGGGGATTAAACAAATAATATACTATACTGTCGATTATCAATCCCTCATATAGGACCAAATAAACACTTCTAGCCAAACCAACTATTAAAGCTGCAAATGCCATTTCCTGTATACCAAAGGCATAAGCTTTAAAAGTCCCATTAAAACCAAGCTTACCTATAAATCCACAAAGGATTCCCATTATGAGGAAAAGAGCAGACATTTGGTTGTAATCCCAATCCCAATTTAAAATCCCATAAACCATGGTCGTAAAGGTGAGACCGACTATTGTAAGAATAATACCTGTGCGTTTAGACAATTTAATTTTTTCAGCACCCATTGCCGTTTCGTCAGTTACTACAGATTTTGACTTGCCGACCCTTAAAATCCAGTAAATCCAAAAACCTGTTGCAATCAAAAGGATTATTATCCTAAAAACAAAGCCTGAGAAAGGTTGAACATCGGCTATTTTTTGTGCAAGTAACGCCCCGAAGGGGTTTATTGGACTAAATGTTGCACCAATAGTTGCTGATCCTGCACTTATAGCAACGGCTGAAATTTTCGTAAAACCTATTCTAGATGTTAAAGCAATCATTATGGGAATTAAGGCTATAATTTCCTCATAGGTGTTGTTTAAGGCTCCTAAAAGCGCAAAAATCAATCCCAATAAAATCATTACTTTTTGAGGTGAATTGGAAAAGCGGTGAATTAAAGCAGAAATACCATTATCAAACGCCCCAGTTTTATCAACTACGACGAATGCTCCCCCAATCAATAAGATTAGAATTACTATATCTGCACCAAAAATAATGCCTTCAGGAACTTTTACCACAGCCTCAAATAAACCAATGGGTTCATTAGGTATCGATTTATAACTGTTAGGCACAACAATTTCTCGATTTGTATTAGGGTCTATAATCCTTTCGTATTTTCCTGCGGGTAATAGATAGGTCAATCCAACTGCTATTCCTATAAATATTAATAAGATTGCAAATGGATGTGGAAACTGTAATTTCATTGGCTACTAATGCACAACGGTCTTTATATGGTAGTCTTAAACTGGGTAAGAACTAAGATAGTAAAATGACACAAGATTAGACGCACGGTCAACAATTCAATTGAATAATCAAATTATAGTCTTTGACCCTAAAATTTATGATAATCGATAAAACTCCAATAATTAAAATCATCCTTTGGTTTTAGTCATGGTGTCAGACACCACTATGATATAATTTGCGATAGCAGCTTTTTCTTCCTCTGATAATTCATTCCATTCAGAATCTGTAACTGTAGTTATGGATTTTATATTTAAACCTGGATGGATTTTGTTTATCCACCAAATGATGCCCTGTGAATAATTAGAATGGTAAGATCCTTCAAAATGCAACAACAAATTTCCTGGCTGAAAATTTTTAAGGGCAAAATGAGCCATGGTGGCGTCTTTGGCCGCCTGTGCCAGTTGAATATTCAACATATTTGGCGGAATATGCCCTCCCATATTGTCAGCCATTTCTGCATAAGCTTTTACGGTTGGATCAAAATAGGTTTCCAGATCTGGACCAATCATGGCGAGCGCCTCAGGAGACAATTTTGAAAGGACTTCTAAACCCATTTTGTAGATCATGGAAGCATAACGTCTGGGAATATTTGTCGCTATAAAACGCAAATTATTTTCCTTTGCAAAATCGAGTAAGGGTTTATAATCCGTCTTATAGTTGTTCCAAAGTTGGGTAATTTCAGGAAGCATTTTGTCTTCAGGGTAAAAGTCTTGTAAATATTCATTTATCACAAGTTGGTTACCATTTTCAAACATTTCGGCCCCAAAAAACAATTCATTCCCTTTGAGGTCGTACAAACTTTTGCTTAATTCAAATTGCAACCAATGCGAAATAGGATTGTTGTGGTATTCCCCAAAAAACACCATATCTCCATTAGCCAAATCGTTTATCATTGAATTGTAATCGGCAATAGTACCATCATTTTTAAATAGTTGATAGGCCGGTTTCGATTGGGCAGTTGTAAGGTTAACAAATGCAACAAGGATAATGGTGGTAATTAGAATGGTTTTCTTCATAATGGTTAATACAAATCATTTTGCCGTGTTAAGAAACTCCATGCGAAGGTTATTTTTTATAATTTACTCCTAAATGTAACAAATAAACCCTAGTAATCTTTTGGAAGATACTTTTAGTCACCTTTAAAATTAGTTCGTCTGAAAAGTTAGAATAAATAGTCATGGTGAGTTGGTACTCGCTTTGGAAATTTTAAACCCCAAAGCTTCGCAATAACCCTCATTAGGATAACAATTTTCAAATTTGCTATTTTCTACAAATTGATTTAGAATAGACTCTATTTTTTTCGGACCGATTCCATTTAGGCTATCCTTTAGCGCTCTTATTGACCCAAACGATCTTCTATCACTTTCGGCATATTCAATAAAATTATCATATCCCTCTGGTTTATGAAAATTCATTGGCCCCCTCGTATTATCCATTTTTTTATAGGGCCAAAAGGTCCAGTGAATATCATTTTGATCTAGTAATTCTCTAAAGTCTCTTACCCAATCATCTTCATTCTCTCCACTCTCTCCCATTAAAATAGGCACATTATATGTTTCCCGGAAATCCAAATATTCTTGGATTTCCTTTTGCTCAGGTGACATCCAATATTTATGGAAGGTGTATACTAAATTGTCATCAAATGGCTCTGAAAACACGGAAAAATCTGTCTCCCAAACAGCTCCACCCAAAAAAACAATGTGGTGAGGATCAACCTCTCTGATGGCCTTAGTTATTCTTTTGTATAAGGGCTCTAAGTTATGACCTAAAGAATCATTCTTAAAATAATGAGGGATTGGTTCGTTCAATAAATTATATCCAATTACAGTGGTATTATCCGCATAACGTTCAGCTATTTCCTTCCAAATTTCAGTGACTTTTTGTTTCATACCCTCATCGACCATTAACCATGGATAACCATCGCTATTATCGATATTGTCACCAGTTTGACCTCCCGGTGCACCATGCATATCCAACAAAACATAAATATTATGTAATTCACACCATTTAATGGCATCATCAAGATATTTAAAGCCGTGAATATCTCTACCCAAGAAATCATCATGGGTTAACAATCGGTAATCAAAAGGTAACCGTATTAAGTTTACACCTGCATCCGATAACCATTTTATATCTGCTTCGGTAATATAATTTTCAAGGAAGGTATCCCAAAATTTTGTGGTTGCGGTATTTCCAATGAGTTCTCTAACGGCCTGATCAATTTTTCGAGGGGAATTACAATTTTTCAGCTTGAACATGTATCCTTCTGGTAATAACCAATTCCCCAAGTTTACCCCTGTTAAATGCATAGGTTCTCCTTGTGGCGAGTAAATTTCCTTTCCATTAACATATGCATATTGTTTAACTTCATTATAACAGGAAACTCCTACTAAAATTAGGATTAGGATAGGAACAAAAGCTAGTCTCATGATTTATTGGTTATTAGCACAAAGGTGTAAAATCTCTTTTCTAAAATTTAAGTATACTGCCTTTTAATTATTATTTGGTTTATAATTTACACCATCTGAATAAATGAGCTTTATATCAGGTAATTCTGTAAAATAGTAATGAACCCAAATATAAATATGGCTAAACAAAGCTACCAATAGAGCCGCTTTCGATTGGGCAATTAATCCTGGAATATATAGAATTAAGAATCCAAAAATATACATCCCGTTAGATGTATATTTAAATATTCCTTTTTTTACAAAAGGTTTAGATTTAAATTCCTCAGGTTTGAAATGGTCTATTCCAAAAGCTCGGTCCATTCCAAAATACTTTTTTACGGAATAAAAAAGATATACGGTTGGCACCAATAAAATTCCCGCTATGATAGAAGTCAAAATATTATTAATGTTAAAGGTCTTGTGGTTTGAAATGGCCAATAAGGTAAGAGTTACTATTCTCGAAAGAATCAAAATGGCAAATCCTATTTTATATAAATTGAAGGCATCTTTTCCGAATTTTTTTGAAAAACTGTTATAAAACAATTCAGAACGCCAGCACACTAACACGTATAATTGATGAACAATTGGGGAAATTATAGCAGCTAATAACCATAGAGACGTTTTAAATCCGAATAATTCTCCATATAGAACAGAGGCATCATTATTTATATAAAAATATATGCCTGTCAATAAAGCAATCAAAATCAAAAAATGCCAAAGTTGGTATTTAAATATGCCCATCCTTCTTTATTACGGCATTTAATTAGTTTTAATTTTCCTTTAAATAAGCTTCTATCTGATCAATTAATATATTTGAACCAATCAAGGAAAATTCCAGTTCATCTTTTGTTTCAGTGAACAAAATTCGTTTAAAATTACTAATCCCCTGAAATGTTGCTGCAAGATGACTATAGTTTATGTTGCTCCATATAAGCGAATCGATTAGTTTACCTTGGTCATGAGTTTTTGTTACACCAAACGTATAGGTGTTGACATAAGAAGTAACTTTCCCTTGATAATCATTTGTAGTCTTTTCTACCCTATCCATCTTTGAAGCTTTGGTATTATAAAAATTCCTCATGCCTGCTTTTAATGAGTCGGAAAGGTTCTCGATTAGGCCAGTTTGAACCAAACTATTGTAGGAGTTCATGCTGTACGGGATTTGGACTACCCAATTAGGGTTGAACTCGAATCTCATTATTTTGATAAGGGTATCCACAGTTGCGTCTGGTTTCGCAACTCTTGCTCTTAAAGATTCATTTAATTGATGCTGTTCGTTAATAAAAGGAAGTCGCTCAGTAATTAATTCAGTGTCTTTTAACAAATCACTTTTTAATGCAATTAATAATTTATCAGTTTTTAAATCCGTTTTTCTATTGTCATTCCAATCATTTATCTGCAGTGCAATTAAAATACCTATTACCACGAGTACAATTTCCCCGATGGCGTAGGTCAGGTATTTTCCAATTTTATTCTCTGAAATCAACTTATGTCGAATATTTCTAAAGATTTTAATCATTGGTGATGGTCGGCCCTATTAATTACCAATGGTTTGTATAATTCGAAGTAGCGTTGGTTGAAACTAAGATACTAAAATGTATTTTCAGAAAAATTTAAATCACCTAAATACTTTTCTAAAGGTCTTTAAGTTTTATTTTGAATACAACGCCTTATGCCCAGTGATAATATTTAACAAGAGTCTCACAGAAAAATAAATGACCATTATAATCACAAAGGGACCCAATTTAAAATTAAATTGTAAATCACCATATGGCCAAAATAGCTTGTCTAAAATTGGTCCTATTACCAATAGATATAATACTATCCAAAGGCCTATTGCAATTACTTCAATAATTAAATTAGAACGTTGAAAAAATCGTTGAAGAAGATATTTAAAAAACAAAACAGTTAATACGAAAGATAAAAATGCGGCTACACTAAAAAGAAGCCAATGTAGTGGATACTTTTCAAAAACTGAGCCGCTCCTATTTATATGATTGAAATAATCATAAGTAGTAAAGCCGAAAAGTAAGATGAATAAATAACTTAAAGGATATTTCAGTAACGCTTTAACCTTCAACATTTAATTAATTGCTATAATCAAGTTTATAAATAAATTCTTCTATTTCCTTTTGTCGGGCATTTGCAAAACCTCTATCCGTTCCAACTTTAATGAATCCACATTTTTCCAATATTTTCTGTGATCCAAAATTGTCAAAAGCTACATGTCCATAAATTGGCCTAGATGTCTCAATAGCAAGAAACTTCCTCAGTGCTTCTGAAGCGATCCCTTTTCCCCAAAATTTACGATCAATCCAATAAGTAATTTCCGAGTTACCATCCATTATAAATTTGGCAATGCTCCCAACAATCGTATTATTTATGGTTATGGTTTGGTTATTTACCGTTGGATTAGCTAACAATTTTGTGTATTTACTAATATAGGCAGATTTGTCATCATGGTCCTTTGGCATAAATGCAGCTAAGTACCCACCCTCCTTATCTAATTGGAATTTAAATAAAAGGTCTAAGTCTGATATGTTCGTCGGTCTCAGATTTATGGCAGTATAAATGTTTGTCATCTGGAATCATTCAAAATTGAAAATCGTCTTAAATACGATATCAGAAACTATTTTGCCGGTAATATCATTCCACCTGTTAGCCATTAGTATTTTTAAAAGTGTTTCTTTTAATCATTTTTATGATGGTCTGAATTTTTATAATGTTCCCTGATGATGTCCCTGCCAAAATCTCCATCGAAATCTCTCCAAACCGTATGTATATGATTGGCATTATTCTGAACGTTGTCAAACTCAATCAAGAACGATTTCCCTTGAATCCGATAATAATGACCTTTACCAGGTGTCGTTGCACCCGCCCAACCAAATCTCACATCATTTAATTCCTCCTCCTTTATACTGTTCATTCTCTTTTCAGCTAAATCAGTTGGCATGGTAGAAAGATATTCATCGACCAACTTTAAAAAAATCAATTGTTGATTTCTGTTTAACTGTCCGTAGCTAATCCCAACCGGACTTAAAGGTTCCACTTCTGTTGATTTGCCTGACACAATATCAATAAACGGCTCTTGCTGAAATATTGCCAAATTCTTTTGTTTTTCATTCAAAGAATTGATCAATTCAAAACCTAAATCTTCTTCTAAATGAAGGGTGCGCTCCCCTTCCCTAGGTCCAGAAAGAATTCTTGCGGGATTAGCACCGAAAAACCTAGGAGCTATCTCCACTTTTCCATTAAGAATCGTGAAATTCAAGGAAATATGATGACCTTCGAAGGAAAAAGCCCATAAATTATCTGTTTCGGGATTTCCATAAATTGCAACCGAATAACTTTCAGGATTCCGCATGATCGAATCCCCACTAATTTCTAAAAGGACATTCTCTAAACCAATAATTTTCTTTGTTTTCGCATAACCAGTTTCAGAGAGAAAATTCTTGAGAAGTTCATCTAGTTTAGATTTCTGGTCGGCATTAAGTTCACTCAATTGAATTCCTGATCTTGGAAACATAGAACTGGGTATAAAATGCCAATCGGTTCTAGAATCGTCATTCAGTAGCATCTGCGCTTTATTTCTTTGGACTTGGTTTAATGAATTTAAAAAGTCAACCGCAGGGTTGTTACCAAAGGCGGTAACCGCCATTAAAATGGAACCAAAAATCAATAGGGTAACTAAAACAATTTTTTTCATATAATAGAATTTATAACGACTGCAAACGTATTTATTCAAAAGTCAGAAATTAGAATTATAGTTTGGGGAAGTAACTGTCGCTGACACAACTAATTTATAAAAACGAGTTGAATCTATATACAAGCTATTATACTGTTCTTTCTTTTAATGGTTGGTTAAGTTGACCTATTTGCCCTTTTTGGAGGAGGTTTTACCTTGTTTATACTTTCTCTTTGCCTTAATCATTCTAAATCTTAAATCATCATAAATTAGGCTAATTAATAATACAGCAGCCCCAAAAATCAAGGTATTAAGTCTCCAATGCATTCTTGTATATAAATATCCACCGATTAATCCGCCAATAAAGAAAAATGAAATTATATAAATCCGAAGTTTAATTGTTGCTTTTAATTTATCTTGATTGGGATGAGTTTTAGAGAAAAATAATTGTGAAAGTTCTATCCCTAAATCAGTAAATAATCCCGTAAGGTGAGTCGTTCTTACAACGGCATTGGAAATTTTTGTTACAAAAGAATTTTGAAGCCCCATTGCAAATAGAAGGGAACAAACAATTAAATCAACATTTTTAAATAGAGGTACGTTATAAACAATTGGAATTGATATTAAAATTGCACTTTCAATTATTGTTGGTATAACAAAAACATTTAGCTTTCTGTTGTCTCTATATTTTTCAATTAATAAGCTAGAAATGAAAGCCCCAAATAGGAAGGAGAAAAAATATAGAAAGTAGATCGTTCCTTTCCAAACCTCAAATTCCGCTACGTCATTTATAAAAAGCGCAAAATGCCCTGTTACGTTTGTAGTAAGTTGTTTAAATTCTAAAAAGCCTGTAACATTTACGATTCCTGCGACAAATGACAAGATTGTAGCAATTCTTAGGTTGTGCTTTAGTGTTCTGCTTTTACCTTGATGTCTAAACATTCATTTTTAAATAATGAGGTTTAAAAAATGAAAATAGTTGTTTGTTTTATGGGTCTGTTTATTGGCATTTATTGATCGTATAAAACAGCGTTTGACTATTCATTTAAAAATGCTTTCAATATTTCACGTTGCATTGAATTAGGATTATCAACCCGTTTAATCGCTATTTTTTGTTTTAATTTTTTTCCCTCAGTTTCTAAAGTTTGCCTATCTATTTTTAATCCTGCGTAAGACAAATACAAGTTATAGTCTAGCTCCTTAGTTGTGTAAACGTATTCGAATAAATTGGCTAGAGGAATTTCGGCCGTCTGTTCACAAACTTTTCGGAATTCGGCATCCGTAAATCCTCGATTCTCCTTCACATAATATTTCCAATATAGGGTTCGCATTACGTCATCGAGAGATTTATTATTTTTAGTGGCGTTCCTAATTTCAAGATCTAATAAAATTGCAAAGACTGCTCCTTTGTTGTAAACAGATATTGACCTGTCTTCTCCATTTCTCCCTGAACCAAAAGGGCCATCCTCCCAAGTATTAAAACTTGCTTGCGAAAGAGATTGATACAATCTTCCATTGTCGTTCTCTAGAGTGTTTATTTGTGCTGATAGGGTTGCTAACAATGTAGCTTCGTCTATCAAACCAGCTCTTCTCAAAATCCGGGATTCATAAAAAACCGTGAATCCTTCACTCATCCAAAGCAAATTGGTTCTGTTCCCCTTGTCATAATCAAACGGCCCCAACTCAAAAGGTCTAATTCGTTTTACATTGAAGTGATGGAAATATTCATGAGTCAAAAAACTAAGCATGCGAGACATTGCTTCAGGTGAGTTAAGTGTATTGCCATCAAAACTTACAGTTGTATTGTTTAAATGTTCAATTCCACCCCGACCTGGGCCAATGCCAATAAACGTATATTCTTCATAAGGGATATCACCGATTATATCAGAAGCAACTTTCACTATTTTTTTCAAATTGGCCATAAAAGGGGTTTGTTCAAAACTTCCAAGTTTATAACCTATAAACCGATGTTTCTTACCATCAAGCTCGAAAGACTGTAATTCTTCCAGATTTCCCATAAGGATGGGACAATCATATAAAAAATCAAAATTAGGGGCTGTGAATTCATAGTTCTTACCATCAATCGGTTCCAACCCAGTTGCAATTTCTCTCCATTCTGAATTTTTCAAAATATTAACCTCAACTGGTACATTAAGGAAACCCTCTATATATAAAAATGAATTTCCTGGAATAAGGTAGGCATGATTATTATCCACATAGCTATTGGCAACAAATTGCCTATGGGTACGAATTGTATAGCTAATCACAAAGGACTTGTTTTTTATGTCGTTAACCAGCCAGGTATTGCCATTTACTTTTGAAAGGGGTAAGCTTCTCCTATTATCATCTTCAGCGGAAATTCCTTCCACCGTTTGGGCATAATTCATCAACTGATAGTACCCTGGCATCCAATTTGGCATTTTAAGATATAATGAATCTTGATTTCCCCCTTTACCATGGAATTCAACTTTGTAGTAATGACTTGATGGGTCTGGAATTGAAACCAAGAATTTTAAATCCGAAGGATTTTTTTGTGAGAAAACTAGCTTGGGAGTGACTGACAAACAAACTATTAATACAAAAAGTGACCATTTTAAACTTAGTCCACAATTATTCTTTTGATACTTTTTACAAAGGTTTTTGAAATAGGAAGAAGATCCTGCTTGAGGGAAAAAGGGTCTAATCTGATTGGTTAAGGTGATCCAAGTAGTTTTTTTGGTCATATTCTATTTTTGGCTGAATTGTTTAACTCTAAACTCTTGAATAAGTCTAGTTTATTTTTTGACATCTCATACTATTAGCTGTAATCAATTTATTAAGAGCTGATGACCAACCTTTAAGTATATGCGTGTTCTGGCTTTATTTTTAAAAGTTATTGTAACTGTTTTATCTTAACCATTGGTCCAGGGCATAATACTTTGTGACAAGTCATACAACTCACAACCATATTATCATAAATATTAGCCACTTCGTTTGCATTTGCAGATTGAAGATTTTTTATGCTTTGTAAATACAAATTGGCAAAGGCCCTATACTCCTCTGAAGCGGCTTTTTCAGGTTGAGTTGCATGGGCTGTTAGAATTTTTTCATGGTTTAAATTTATCTCAATTGGTTCGCCTTTATTTATTTGCTCTTTAATTAATTGAGCTTCGTCATACATCTGTCTCATCAATAATGCTAACTCGCTGTCCCCATTTGGATTAATCGGTTGTTGAATTTGATTTTCACCAACCAAAGATTCTTTCTTCTTTTCAGAACATGACACAACAACAGTAAATATTAAAAGAAAACAGGTTAAAACTTTAAGGTTAATTTTCATTGGCTAATTGAATAAAGAATTTTCTTAACGAGACTATTTTTTTTATAGTAAATCACCTTTAAATGATTGTAAATAATATAGTTAAATACCGAAACTCTTGGTAGCAAAATCATATCTAGGGATTCAAGCGATAAGCGTTATTTGATTTTAGAAATCATTTTATGTCTTCTCCAGTATTTTGATAATGTTTATCAAGAACTTTTAATTTTTCCTCACAGGAACCCTAATCTGTGAAGGATATTTTGCCGAATGGTGCACTTTATTATGGGCAATAATTCCATTCACTTCGTCATAATTATTTCCTCCTGTATTCAAGTTCCGTGCAAACCTAGGGAAGTTGCTGCTTGATATTTCAATCCGAATTCGATGGCCTTTTTCGAAATAGTTACTGGTCGCCATTGGAGTTAAGTCTAGTTTGTACACCTTACCTTTTTCCATAAAAACTTCCTTATCATATCCCTCACGATAGCGCACACGTTGAATAGTTTCATCCAAATTATAGGCTTTTCCATCAGGGTGTACATCAATCAATTTAATTGTAAAATCTGTATCCTTAACATCCGAAGACACATATAGTGTTGATTCAATAAATCCTGAAACCTCGGTTCCTTCTTTAAGTGGCTCGGTAGTATAGACCAAGATGTCATTTCGCGCCTCCATATCTTGTTGGTCAAAAGCACCTCCCTTTACCGCATTACCCGTACAACATACGTTACCACCGTACGAAGGAACAGGATTCATTGGGTCGTACGTAAAACTATCCGGATTATCCTTTGTATTTATTTTATTAGTCAAGACACCGTCACCAAATCTGCTATTAGCGTTCCCGTTACTATTTAAATAATAAGTGACTAGTTGTGTATTTTCAGGTGGCCAGGTATTGGAAGATTGCCATTCGTTAAGACCCATTGTGTAATATTGCACCCTTGGAGTAGTTTCCTTAAAATCATTTTCGTCTCCTTTAAGCCATAGATCGAACCACTTGTATATTTGTTCATCATAGTTTAAACGAGCATCTCCAACACTTAACTCACCCACTATAGTATTTTCCGTAGCCCTTGTATAGGCACAATGCAAGGTAGGCGCAATAACTAAATATTGATTGTCCCTCACTTCCGCATCTTTGGCATTATTCCTCACATGGTTAAATAGATAAATATTTGGTGTTATGGATACATCATACCAAGATGCAAACCAAAAACTAGGAACCCCAATCTCCATATTATCGTGATAAATACCTCCTTTGAACCAGTCAGGATCATTTGGTTTACGCCTTACCATTTTATCGAATATTTCCTGTTTGCCGTTGATGTTCTTTAATATATTCTGAATTGGCAAATGTCTCAAAGCTTCACTCATATCAACTGGAGGATTATCAGGAGCTAGATCATAAAATCTTGAAATTCGAATGAGGTCTTCTTGAGTGGCACCCTCAGGGATTCTCGGCTTAAATTTATCATGCTCAACCCCATATAGCCAAGCAAAAAATAACATTTGCTCAGCCCCCCCACGGTACCAGTTGCCCTGCTCATTAATTTCACCAACACGACCAACTCCTGCGCCATAACTCTGGGGAACCATTGCGGCATGTGATGGATGATCTAAGGCCGCTACTGCCATTTGCCATTCAGCAGTTGACGAACAGCCTAATGTACCTATTTTTCCGTTAGACCATGACTGATCTTTCATCCAACTAAACGCATCGTAGCCATCGGTTAAAGGAACACCCAGAATATCCCATTCGCCTTCAGAGAAATATCTTCCCCTTTCATTTTGTACAACATAAGCATACCCTCGTTCTACAGCTTCCAAAGCTTTCCGGTAAGTGCCTATTTGCTCTTCACCATTTCTCCATGAATTGAAATTATATGGGGTTCTTACAAAAATGATAGGGACTTTTTCATCCGTCTTGGGCCGGTATATGTCTGTGGCTAAACGCACCCCATCGCGCATGGGCATCATTACCTTCTGATCGATAATTGCTATTTCTTCTAGTTGTTCTCTATAATCTTGGGCTAAGATTGCGCTGCTAAATAGAATTATCAGAGCGGAAAGGATGAGGTGTAGTCTTTTCATTTTATGGTTTTAATTGAACGGTTAAGATAAGGGGAATTATTATTTTTTAGAAGTTTTCAAATTTTCAATTTTGTTTCATGGAGATAATTATTTTACTGTTTGAATAACGGTCAGTTAAGGGGGATTAAGTTATTGTTATTATGTATGGAACTAAAAGTAGAAAATCGAAGATTCGGCAGAGCCGAGTGCGAGTTGATTAGGATAACCCTTAGATAAATCAAAAAGAAGTGAAATTTCCTTGACCTGGGAAGAACAAGTTGCAGTGATAGAATGTTTTCCTTTTATTATTTAAATTCCTAATTATTTTTTAGTTCATCCATTACAAGATTTAAAAGAGCATTAGAATCATCCAGTCCCGCTTCTTGCATTCTTAACATAAATGTGGCACTATTATATTCTGAAATAATATTTTTTTTGAAATCAAAACCATTTATCCGTTCCAAAATATCTTTATAGGATACAAGGTCATTTCTATAACCTAATTCACCATCTATTCTTTCCATACCCGGTATTATGCTATTTATATTTAAACTATAATTTGACCCGGTTCTTCTCTTTTCTATTCTTTCATTTCTATGTTCGCTTTTAAAATAATAATCGTTTAAGGCAGATCTTAAAACGGTACTTCTGAAATATTTCATTGCTCCAGTATTTTTTAATTCTTCAAATGTTCCGTTTGCTATTCCAGGATGTGCAATTGATAAATTAGTTCCACTCATTAAATATCTGAGAACTGTAGTGGAATCTTCAGTTATAAGTTGCTCTTTATTAATCAACTCCAATAATGAACCTAAAGACTCATGTTTGTTTTTTAGTGATTTAATTGTCCATGAAAAATTAAGCGTATCAGCTATAAGGTCATTTGAAATCCTCGTTAAATAATCCTTTTCAGAAATTCTATCTAAGTTGTAATTGTTCCAGTTGTTTATTTGAAGGGCAATCAAAATACCAATAACCACAAGTACGATTTCTCCAATTGCATATAAAAGATACTTGCTAAATTTATGTTCAGTCAATAGTTTCTGTCTAATTTTTCTAAAGAACTTTATCATTCGCTAATGGTTGGTTATGATGAAGTACAATTGTTTATATAACCCAGCGTATTGTTAGTTAGGTCACTAATTTAACAAATAAAATATCCCATAGTTAAGCTTGGGGAATTTACTAAAAAAACAATACGGTACACGAACGAAAATCATAGTATGCTTTCGTTACTTTTTTAAATTGAGTTCATTGTCAATTTTTCGGATAAGTCTGTTAGCCCATTCTTCTTCAGATTCAAGAAATTTTATCCCTATGGTAAGTCTTATCGAAAGATCATTTAAATAATTTTCAAGACTGATATCTCCTCTAATATCTTTTGGCAGCAACATAGGTCGGTTGTCCTCTTTGTAACGTTCCAAAGCATAATGTCCACCTTGGCCGTCCCGTCCTCTTACATTTTTGGAATACAAAAGATATTTTGTAACCAGGTTATTTTCTTTATAGGCGTTGATAAACCTTTTCGTTTCAGTGACGTGATGTTCAAGCCTCATATTATTATAATAATTTGATAACTCGTTGACCAAGCTATCATTGGTAATATTGTTCATATAACCCGTACTCGTTGCTATATCAAATGAAGTCCTGTTAGCGCTTGGCACTATAAAGTAACTAATTAAATGAAAATCATTGATGAATTGTAAACTGTCTTCAAGTGGTTTTGAAGCATCGATAAAATATTCCAAAAGCTTTAGTCCCGCTTTGTTTTGTGATATTTTAAATTCTTTTACACGTCTTAATTCGGAAATATCACTCTCCAAATCCCTTTTAATGTTCTTTAAAAGGGTCTTTTCTATTTGCCGATCTTTTTTTTCCAATTGCCAAGTATTAACCTGAAGTGCAATCAAAATCCCAATTACGACAAGAATAATTTCACCTAACGCATAGATAAAGTATCTAGTAAATTTATTTTCAGTCAGTAATTTTTGTCTAATTTTTCTTAGGAACGTGATCATTTGACTAATAAGGTTGTAAACGTTTTAATTCTAAATCTATCTCTTTATTTAGGGATTCTATGGTCTGTTGTATGGTGATTATTAGTCGTTCATATAGAAAGGATCTATTTTGTTTAAGACGCCACAACAAGTTAGTAATATGCACATTATTCTTTAAGAAATCCAATTCACTAGGGCTAAAGCTTCGTGATTCTAAATGGAGGATTTCATAAATAATTGGAGTTAATTGTTGATCATTAAATCTAATCTGATTCTGGTTGACTTCTCTAATATTAGGATAACTATAACTATACAGTGATGAGATTTTGGAGCGAATCGTATCGTTAGAAATTATGTCAATTCCAGCAGATTTTATATTCTCAAAAGTCGCTGTATTAAAAACAAAATCCCACTCTGGCGAAAAACATGAATAATAAAATTGGGATAGGGAATCGTTGGAGTAGATTTCTTCATTCCTATAATACTTATCCAATTTCTCATGACTTTCAAGCCTTCCTTTATAAATACGTCCTGCTGGAATGAATTCCCCTTTTAGGTCGCTTTCTAAACCTTTTTTTAGTTCGGCCAAATAAACGATCTCTTTTTGTCTCTTTCGTCTATGGTCATTCCAATTGTTAATCTGAAGGGCAATCAATATCCCGATCACCACTAATAAAATTTCACCAATAGCATATTTTAGATACTTTACAGTTTTGTCTCTCTCCATAAGGTCGAATCTTATTCGTCTAAAAAACTTAAACACAGTTTATGTTGATGTTTTGGTTTTCTCCGCAAGCTGGTATCTCAATCAAATGTTCACAGCATATCTCGTTTTGACTCACAAAACTGAATTTCGATAATCTATAGAATGTTATCATTGGTTAATTGCTATACAGATAATCATTGCCTTCATTGAGAAATATCCTATTTTCTAAGTTTTTCAAAGAGCCAGCTGTCTTTCATTTCGCGTTGTTCAGGAAATGTCCAATGTTGTGTTTCTTGAAAAATATGGAGCTCTTTTTCAGCATTAATTACATTATAAGCAGCATACATTGAGGCTGGAGGACAAACGTTATCGTTATAACCCCAACTATACCATCCCGGGACTTTAACAAATCGGGCAAAGTTTACAACATCATAATACTTTGAAGTTTCAATTTTCTCAGGCTTATTAGTGTACTCATCCGTAAATAATTGCGGCCAACCTCCGGCACGTCCATGCAAAAAACCGGTCATGTCTGAAAGTGCTGGGTAAAATGCTGCCAAATAACTTATTCGGCTGTCTAAGCTTGCTGTAATGATCGAAAGTGCTCCACCCTGGCTTCCTCCTGTAACTCCGAGATTATTTCCGTCAAAATTGTCAAGACTCTCTATAAAATCAACAGCTCTTACACAACCGAGATATACCCGTTTGTAGTAGGCGTTATCTTTATCATCTAGATTTGTTGTAAAATATTGATTTAATGCACCTTGCCTTAAATTATCATAAACAGTTTGATCAAGGTTCACTGGAATACCATGAATACCGATTGTAAAAGAAATAAATCCTTCTTCTGCTTCTGAAACCTCACCATAATATGGCCTTACTCCTGCTCCAGGAACATGTAAAATTGCAGGATATTTTCCTTCTTTTTTAGGCTTACATAAAACGCCATAAATTTTTCCTTGAACATTGTCCAGCTGAACGTGGTACACGTCAACTTTATTTGTACACCTTTCGGGTATTAAGGTAAGAATTGGATTAATTGCCACCTTGCCCAACTCTTCTTTCCCCTTTTTCCAAAATTCTTCAAAATCATTGGGTAAGGTTGTAGTTGGTTCTATCTTATCTGGCGAAAATCCGACAGTTGCATAAGAGGTATACTCGTTACCGGCAACTTCCACTGTGGCTGTGCAGCGCAGAAATCCTGCTTCATTAAATTTTTTTGCCTTTACTTTTGTTGCCCCATTTTTTAGTATTAAAGTCCCTTCATCCCAAATTTTTATAAAACGATAACCGGGATCAGGTTGAATGGTATACTTAATTTCAATACCCTCCATTGGGGTATTATTTCTTAACGCAGTCAAAGAAAATTCAACCTGCTCACCAATTTCGTATGTCCAATCATTATGGTTCGGAGTTACAATTACTTTAACAAGTTCTTCACGGGGTTGTGCACTTAGGAAACTATAAAATAGTAGTGCAAATACTATTGAAAATTTAAATTTGAGTTTCATTTACTTTGTTTTTAAGATACTGTCCCTGATTGTATATCGCAGCGTTGAGATGGTTTGGTTACTAATTTAACAAATAAAAATTGGCAATGGTTGAGCCTAAGGATTTTCTGTTTAGGAAAATTTTAAGCAATGAACCATCCACATTGTTGGGCATAGTCTTTTTAGGTAACTTTAGGCATTACCAACAAATTATAATGGCAAACGAGAAACAATTGAATTTGCTTAAAGGAAGCATAAACGAATGGAACAATTGGCGGGCCGAAAATCCTAATGAAGAAGTTAATTTGATTTCAGCTGATTTATTTCAAACCAATCTATCAGGTGCAGACCTTCATAATGCCGATTTAAGAAGAATGAACTTAAGAGATGTAAATCTAAGTTCAGCGAATTTAGCAGGAGCTCAATTATATAGAGCGAATATGAATGGAGTTAACTTGAGAAACGCAAACCTTTCTGGAGCCAATTTATATAGAGTTTATTTAGGCCGTGCAGATTTGAGGGGAGCAAATTTAAGTAACGCCAATTTACAAATGGCACTTCTTTCTCAGACTAAGCTAGAAGGTGCCTCATTTAATAAGGCTTTTGTACATGGGATCTCAACGTGGAATTTAGAAGGCACACCATCCAATCAATCTGGATTGGTTATAACAAGTGACCATGAAGCCCAAGTGACTGTTGATGATTTAAAAATGGCTCAATTTGTTTATTTATTATTAACTAATAAAGAGATAAAAGATGTAATCCATACTGTAACATCTAAAGCTGTCTTAATCCTTGGCCGATTTTATGGGGAAAGAAAGGCTGTCTTAGATGCATTGAGAGAAGAGTTAAAAAAGAATGATTTGGCGCCAATTATATTTGATTTTGAACCGTCTAGTAATCGTGACCTTACCGAAACAGTTCAACTGTTAGCCAATATGTCTAAATTTATTATTGCAGATATTACAGATGCGAAAAGTATTCCTCAGGAATTGTCTCATATCGTACCATTTTTTCCATCAATTCCAGTGAGACCAATACTATTGAAAAACGAAAGTACTTATGCGATGTACGAGCACTGGGAAAAATTTGATTCAGTTCTTCCCATTTTTTATTATGAAGATAAAACCCATTTGTTAAGAAACATAAAGAATCAAATATTGGACGTAATTGAAAATTGGAGGAATAAAATTGATGAAAAATCCGCTGCAGAAAAACAAAATTTAGAACAGCAAAAGAAATTTAACGAACTAAAGGAAACAAACCCTGAACTTTATAAACAGCTAAAAGAACAAGGAATCATCGTTAATTAACAGAGTTGGACTTTCGGTAATGGTTGGTAAATGAAATTAGAAATATTACTATCCCCCTCAAAACTAATTATTAGGTTGAGGATTATAGGCCCAACATTCCATTTCCACTCGAGCACCTAGTGCAAGACCCCCAACACCCATGGCCGAGCGTGTAGGGTACCGACCTGCCTCGAAGTAATTTGCATAAACATCATTGAAATTATGCCATTCGGACATATCAGCAAGCATTACCGTACACTTAAAAACGTCTTCTAAACCAAGTCCATGAGAAGCCAATGTGGCCTTAATCCGTTTAAACAACTGGTGGGTTTCAGGTACAATTCCACCCGGTACCACACCTGTTCCATTGCCCGCATCTCCTATCTCCCCTGAAAGAAAAAGTATATCCCCAACTTGCACTGCGCTTGAAAAAGGATATGGTAGTTCAGATGGAGTAAAAACAGGCGGCTGTTTCTCCACTACAGTATTAGTAATTTTTTTTTGATCATCCATTTTTTCTTGTTGGCCCTGGTCACAACTAATCAAAACAACCAACATTATTAATGATAATTTGTTCAAATACCTCATGATTATAAAACTAGATTAATGATTACTAACGGTGTTTAAAGCAGCGTTACGCTGGTTTAAGACCAAGATAGTAAAATGAGTAAAATTATGAAGTTGAGTGAATTGCGAATAATAGTCCCTATTGTCACCATGATCTGAAGCAATGAGCATTAAATGGTGTCTTGCAAAGTTTTTTAATATTAGAATATCTACTTGCTTTCTAAATATGCCTGAATGTTCTTGTCTAATTTCAGAGCGCTTTTTAGTAATTCCTCATATCGAGGCATTAAAGCATCAAGATTGTACTTTTTTTGTCTCAAAGTATTAATGATAAAATAATTGTTCTTATAATCGTCTAATGTTCTTTCGGGTTTTTTAAAATCTTCCGGTTGTCCATACATAGCTATTTGGTTTCCTTGTGAATCATTGAAACTAATTTGTGGGATATAGTCATATTGTAATACAAAAGGGGCAGTAATATTCCTAGTGTAATCCTCTAAGGCAGATTGCCACAACAAATAATCTGTATTGTAATAACTGACAATATTATCAGCCAGTTCATCACTGGTTATTAACCTAATTTCTCCCGTTGTCTGCAGATTGTTAAATGTTGTCATATTTAACTTTACTGCTCCAACCTGTAGAATAGATGAGAAGTGGCGCATAAACTCTTCCTTTGTTGAAACGGTTTTTTCAGATAATATATCGAGGCATTGCTTATAGCTATCAATCATACTTTTTTTAAAATCCAATTGGTACTCCAAAATTTTTACATCATCTCTCAAATTTAATTGTAGCTTTTTTAAGATTTCTCTTTCTTCATTTTCTGCTTTTCTTTGTTCATTCCAATTATTTATCTGAAGGGCAATCAATATTCCGATTACTACCAATAAAATTTCTCCAAGGGCATATAGTAAATACTTGCTGAATTTGTTTTCAGTCAATAATCGTTGTCTTATTTTTCTAAAGAATTTTATCATTGTTTATGTTGTTCTTAATGAATCACAACGATTAGTATAACACAGCGTTGATGTGGTTTAGTTACTAATTTAAAAAATAAAAATTGCCAAATTTCAGCCAAAGGATTTTCTGTCCAGTAAAATCAGAATAAATGAACTTTATAGGGCGTTGAATTCGGCTTATTGAACTCACTTTTTACATTTTTTTAGTAATAGTTGATACGAATTATCCATAAGCTCATTGATTGCAGAAAAATGCTGTTTTTTTCTGTCTGCCATGGCGATATTAAACAAAATAGCTAGTTGTAATTTTTTATAATACTCACTGGTTTTGTCTTTTGTCCAATCATCATGAGGCAAAGTTTGTAGAATCTCAGGACCAAGCAATTCTCTCACATATTCGAATTCTTGTATGGCGCCAATCTCAATTGAAGTGTTGACCAAATCAAAAACCTTTTTTGTTATTTCATCTCTATTTTGTTTTAATTGAAACTGTTTGTTTTCCAATTCACTGTAATATTGGATCAAGCTATTTTTTATGGAGATATCATTAAGTAACTTCAGGTTTCCTGAAGAAATTAAATCTTTGAAGGTTACATTACGAGGTTCATAAATTTCACTCCTGGTCGCCAGAATAAACTGATTCATTATATAATACTTGTCTTTTGTGCCAGCATCTAAATCCAAAAGAATTTTTTTACTTAAATCGATTCTATAATTTGACTCATCTTTTAATTCGTCTATTCGTTGTTTATCGAGTTCAAAGTCCTCTAGGATTCTGCAATAATAAAGAAGTTCAGATTTGGCGTTCTTTTTTTGATCATACCAATCATTGATAGTTAATGCAATTAAAATTCCAATAACCACAAGGATGATTTCACCAATAGCATATTTCAGATACTTTGCAGTTTTGTGATTCTCCATAAGGTCAAATCTAATTCGTCTAAAAAACTTAAACACAGGTTCTGTTGATGTTCTTGTTTTAATTAATGATTAATCCCAAACATTATTATACGGTGGTGTAGCTAGGTTTTATTTGGCTTATTTACCTTGAAGTTAAAAACATCAGGTCTTGAATAATGACCAACAACATCAAACATTCGTTTTGCTTTAATAATGTCTTGAAGATTTATGTCGGCATATAAGATGCCTTCTTTTGCTTCAAGAGGTCCAGCTAAAATCTTACCGTTTGGAGCAATTATAGAACTATTACCAACATTAATCCATTCCCTATCTTCAGGGTAAAGTTTCTTAAAACCATACTCGTCAGGGATATCGTTCTTTCTTAAAGCCATACAGGTACTAATAACAAACAATCCACCTTCTCTTGCAACATGCTGCATCGTTTGAATCCAATTGGGGCTTTTATCCCAGGTAGGTGAAACCAATATTTGAGTTCCTAATTCATAGATAGCATTCCTTGCCAGAGGCATGAAATTCTCCCAACAAATTAATCCTGCTATTTTTCCTACTGAAGTATTATAGGAAGACAAGGTACGACCGTCTCCTTGAGACCATATCAGACGTTCTCCGCCTGTTGGTATTAATTTTCTGTGTTTACCTAGAATTGTTCCCTTGTCGTTTATAAAAAGTAGGCTATTAAACAAACTTGCATTACTGGTTTCAACATTACGTTCATGCATTCCAATAACTACATTAATACCAGCTGTTTTGGCAGATTCACAAAGTTTTACTGTTGAATCATCAGGTACAGAAACAGCATTTTCAACTAGTTTTAAGTAAAGCTCATTTAAATCAGCTCCTTTGCTATTGGGTATAAGCCATACCCAATCTGGATAACCAGCAATAAAAGCCTCCGGGAATACTATTAAGTTTGCCCCATTTTCACCTGCCTCTAAAATCGCCGCACAGGCCTTTTTAACCGTTTTTTCTTTATCCAAGAAAATGGGTGAAAGTTGAGCGGCCGCAACCTTTATGTTCTTTGCCATCTTAGTTACGATTAATCGGTTACAACGGTTTGTATAAAGAAGCCTTGCGTTGGTTTAAGACTAAGATAGTAAAATGACGGAACTTTGGGCAGCTAGTTGAATTCTATTAGTCTAAATATTTGATGTGGTTAAAAAGTGCTGGTGTAACCAATTCCGGACGTACAGTGAATCGTTTCTTTATGCTGAAGTGTTATACAAAAGATGAGAATGCACCAATAAATAATACCAATGCAGCAACAATTGTAAGTAGGTTAAAATTTGGAGTTTACATTTTAATTAATTTTGGTTATTGATTTTTTTATAAAATATTTATGTTTATTAAACTCCTGATTTCGAAAGAACTAAAATTATATCGAGCGGTTAGACAATGAGCAGCGACTTTACAAATGAAGTTAATGCTTATTAAATTGTTGTAAGGCGATTTCCATTTTCTCTTTAAAGATGGTTGGTTCGTCAATATGAAGTAAGATTGTTTTGAATTTCTTTTTCAAACCGTACATGCCTTTCAGAGTGTTTTCTCTTTTTAGATTGATTATAACATTATGGCCTTCAAGTTCCCCTAATGGAGATATGGTTTTTGTTAATTTGTCCTTTTGAAGTTCCTTTTTTGAAAGAACTACGGAATCAATATCAGAAATAGGAATCTGAGATTCATTCAATATTCCATAACGCAACCACAGCTCATTTTCTGTAATTATTATGGGTCTTTTTGTTAAGGCCTTCGCAAAACCAAAAATCTGAACGGCTGTATATATACTTAAGCCTGTTAATACCCAAGCTAATACTATGTTCCACTTAGAAAGTAAAAAGTGAAGTGCTATTGTTTCAATTGCTATTACCATAATAAATCCTCCTAACAATGTAGGAGTTCCACTATTTTTATGATAAGTAAATTCATTGCTACCTGTTATTTTAGTTTTCCAATCAATAAACCCATAATAGAGAACTGCTACCTCTGTAGCAAACGGAAGAACAAGACTTTTTGGGAGAATTTGTTGGCAAACATTTTTCAGCGCATCAAAAAAGTCTGGTGTAACACGCTTTAATTTCTTGAAGGTTTTTAAAGCCTTCCTAACTTTAATTATCACATATGCCAAAATGATCAGTTCAATAAAAGGTAACGCCCAAGTTTTAAATAAGTCCAAATAAGTTTGACTTTCCTTTGGTAAAAAATATGTCCCAACCAAATAACCGATTAACATTACTGGTATTGCTGTAGTTTTAGGGATTTGAGATTTACGAATGAGCAGAAAATAAACAAATGGAACGGTTAATAGTAAATCCACGGTTAGTGCAATGCTCAAAGTGCTATTTCCATTTATAAGTGGAGATTTAGTAAATAAGATTATAATGCTTAACAATCCAGAAGTAATCCCAACAAGGATAAGATTTCGGTGTAAAAGGACTTTTCTATTCATTTTATATTTGAAAGCATTACAACTATTTGTATTGTATCGCCGTGTTGATTTAGGACTAAGGTAGTAAAATGATGGAACTTTGATCGGTGAGTGGATTTCATCATTAATAAGGTCTGCCTTACTTTTGTTTTACAGTTACCATAAATAGTGTAGAAATAATTATTAACATTAAGTTTATTCTTGTTTTTGTAACAAAAGGTTTAATATAATCCAAAACCATTAGGGATAGGACCATAATGGTTTTGGATTATAAAGTTTAATTTGATATTTCCGAAGCAGCTATAGCACTACTGGATTGTGTGAGTGAACAAATCGGATTTTAATATTAAAATCCTACAATTAAGGAGAAATTTATATTCTCCAATTTTTACTGTAATACTTACTACTCATTCTATATAGATTCTCCTCAATTTAAAGGCGAATGATGTTCAGCGGCTATTTTCCATTCACCATTTGTTTTAACGAATAGTAAGGTTGTTTGTTCTTTAATTATTACAACATCATCGCTGCCAAATTTTAAATGAAAATCGGAGTGAAAGGTAACATTAGCTACGTTACCATAATATACTGCAATTTTCAAATCATCTGCACCAAACTTTACTACTTCAGTCACAGCACCAAAAACTTCGCGCTCAAATGCTTCATTTGCTTCAGCTCCGTTACGTAGCTCACCATTTTTGAATTCTGTAAACTTTGGACTATAAGCATGAAAAGAAATGAGTTTATCAATATCACCATCTATAAGACTTTGAGCAATTTCACCAAAAGTTTTTATAATTTGTTCTTGTGCTTCAGGATATTCATTACTAAATGAAGATGACTTCTCCATTGAACTGGAGCTTTTTGATAAAGATGAATCTAGAGAAGCTATTCCTGGTTCTTGAACATTTTCCTCATTATCTGAACATCCATAAAAAAATAAAAAGAATGTTAGAATTACTGCTAATAGGGGTGTCGTTTTCATAATAATATATTTAAAGGGTTAATAGCTTTAGTTATTCTTTTTAAATAACTGATTATAATAGCATTACAATGTAACTTCCATGTCTAAGAAGTGGCTTGGACTAATTCTTCAAAAACTAGGACAATTTGATAATTATGGTAAAAGAATATTACTATTTGCAGAAGGAAATAGATTAGATGGCAGATAATATTTTATGCAGTTTTTATTTGGAAAAAGCACTGGGGGCATGCCCAAATTCCTCCTTAAAAGCACGGCTAAAATAGGAGGGATCGTTAAACCCGACATCATATGCAACCTCTGAAATTGTTTTATCGGTTGTTTGGATCAATTCCTTGCCTTTTTGGAGTCTTATGGATCTTATGAATACTACCGCAGATTTTCCGGTAATGGCCTTTAGCTTGCGATACAATTGTGATTCACTTAAGCCTAAATTTATTGCCAATTGAACAGGGCCGAAATCGGCCTGGGTTATATTATCATATATAACAAGTATGATTTTTTCCAGAAATTTGGTTTCTGAATTCTTGATATTTTTAGCAAGCAGCCTGTCTAAACCCGTTTTTTCGAACTTGCTCAACATTTTCTTTCTAATTAATATTAGTTGGTCTATGCGTGTTAATAGTTCTGCTTTTTCAAATGGTTTTGTTAAATAGGCATCGGCTCCTCGTGAAAGTCCGGCCAGCCTATCTTCGAAAGTGGCCTTGGCTGTTAGCATGATTATTGGAATGTGGTCTGTTAGTTCATTGGTTTTTAAATGTTCACAAACTTCAAAACCATCTTTTTCTGGCATCATAACATCACTAATAATAATGTCTGGAATGTTTTCAAGCGCCATTTCAATACCAATGGCACCATTTGGGGCATGTAAAATGTTATACTGATTTATTAGGCAGGTTTTAATATAGTAGGCCACATCCGTATTATCTTCTATTATAAGAACTAGTGGGGCGTTTTTGTTAGACTTATTTAAAAATTGACTTTCGCCCATTATAATTGGTGTAGTACTAGAGTGAAAAATAGATGAGCATGAAAATATTTCTGAAACATCTGATTTAAGAGCATTATTTGTAATAGGAATTTTAATTGTGAATATACTGCCTTTCCCGAGCCTACTTTCAACATTAATTTCCCCATTCATTAACTCTACAAACTCTTTGGCCAAGGCTAATCCGATACCTGTGCCTTTCTCACTTTTGGAGGAAGAGTTATCAACTTGGTAGAATTTATCGAAGATATGTAAGAGTTCCTCTTTTGAAATTCCTAAACCACTATCTTTAATAGTTATTTCAATAGAATCAGTGTCAGTTTCAACTTTTTTGTTGATATGAATAAGTACCTCACCATTTTGAGGTGTAAATTTAATTGCATTCGAAATTAAATTTGTGATAATAGACGTGAATTTGTTTACATCTATATCCATATCTTGATGTTGAACATCATATTGAATAGAAAACCGAATGTCCTTTTCTTCAGCGAGCGAATAAAAACTCTGAGTTAAATATTTTACGAAAGGAATAATATCAACTTGTACCAAATTTAATTCCATATTACCGCTTTCAATCTTAGCTAGATCTAACATTTCGTTTATTAATTTCAATAATCCATCGCTATTGCGGTCGATTATCTCCAATGAGTTTTCAAGATTTTTATCTGGTTTATTATCTAAACTAGATTTAATGTTTCCGGTAATGCCTTTAATAACTGTTAAAGGCGTTCTAAATTCATGTGTAATATTTGTGAATAGGGAATTCTTTAATTGATCAAGTTCTTTCAATCGTTTACTTTCAGAATCTGCCATTTTTTTAGAAAGTTGAAAACGATAAATTCTTTCAACTATAAAAGCGAATGTAGCAGCATATAAGAGATATGCCCACCAAGTTGTCCACCAAGCTGGGGT
Organism: Aegicerativicinus sediminis; assembly: GCF_015476115.1. Lineage (GTDB taxonomy): Bacteria > Bacteroidota > Bacteroidia > Flavobacteriales > Flavobacteriaceae > Aegicerativicinus > Aegicerativicinus sediminis. The sequence continues at coordinate 3,843,806 of NZ_CP064295.1, forward strand.
AATAGTAAATGATACTGTTTCTGATTTTTCACTCCATACGCCATCACTGTTTGAGGCTTTTACTTCAAACGTATACTCATCAGGTGGTAGGTTGAAATATCGAGCAGATCGTTCAAACCCCGCATTTGTCCATTCATTATTTATTGGCTTAAGCCTATATTTATATTGATTCTTTTCAGGATCGCTAAAATGTAGAGCGATATATTTGAATGAGATGTCATTGTGATTGTGAGCGAATTTCAGGTTATTGGACATACTTTTTCCAGTGAGGTAATTCTTTTCAGAAATCAATAACTCACTAATTTCTATTTGAGGAGCATAAGGATTGCCTTCTACTTCATTAGGGTAGAAAGACACTAAACCATCATTTGCTCCCATGTAAATTCGATTATCGCTGGCTCTAAGAATGCCGGGGTTATATCTAACTTTTGGCAGCCCAAGTGACGATATTTCTCCTGTGGCGATATTAAATCTGGCAGGACCTATTCTCGTGCCGACCCAGACAATCCCATCAACTCCTTTGGCGAGATGTATAACATCATTACTGGGTAAACCATCTGCTTTAGAATATTGAACGTAAGTGCCGTCATTGGGGTTTAGGTGCACCAAACCATTTTCCCAAGTACCTATTAAATACCATCCTTTCTTGTCGACTTGGATGTCAATCATTTTGAACCCTTTAAGATATGGATTGAAAGTGTTTTCATCTTTATCATACAAGTATAAAGTACCTTCATCCTTAAAATCTGAAGCCCACAAATCTCCATTAGAATCTTTAAGAACTACGTTAAGAATCATATCATTTGGTTGATTATGATTTTTAAAATGATTAAAAGGTTTAAATGCTGTCTTTTCTTTATCAGACCGAAATAAACCGCCATTTCCACCAGTTACCCATAAATATCCCTCAGAATCTTCACAAATAAAATAGGGCGTATAGCTAAACCCATCTTTTCCATCGTCATCACGGGTTAATTTAAAATGTTCAAAGGTTTCAGCTTCAATATCCATTCGATCTATACCGCCATCGCCAGTACCAATGCCTTTTTCATCCCCAGTACCAATTCCTACCCAAAGGGTATTGCTGTTTTCTTGATATGCTGTCCTAACCCAATTATGACCAATGCTGCTGTTATTGTCTTCATCTCGAACATATTTTTTGATTTGATTTGTCTTGACGTTCAATTTTCCGAGACCTTGTTGAAAAGACGTCACCCAAATAATTTCTGGTGTGTAAGGTGATTCAAAGGTTTTGGATACATTGTTGAAGTTGGTATTTAAATTGTATTTTCGAGACATGGGGTCCGCCTTATAGAGACCACTGCCCCTTATGCCACCAATCCATAGATTGCCTTGTCCGTCTTCATAAATTGCCGAAAGTAATTGAGGGTTAACAAGGTTAAAATTGTAATTTTTAAAAGTTTTTGTTTTTGAATTGAAATAATTGATGCCTTTACCAGTGGTTCCAATCCAATAACCCCCATGTTGATCTTGATGAATTATCCTAACAAAAGGGTCATCACCTAAAACCTTGTTTTTTTCATAAGGTGCATGTATTTCATTCGGAGCATTCGCATTGAAGCTGATTCTTTTTAATGATTCAATCTGTGGATCATATATATGAAATCCAGATTTGTAGGTGCCAATTAATATTTGTCCCTGCCGATCTTCGTGAAGAGCACTGATGCGATTGTCTAATAAACTATTAGAATCTTGAGGGTCATGCTTGAATTGTTTAATATCTCCAGAAAAGATATTAAACCTTATCAATCCTAAAGCCTTATCAGATTCTGGGCCAATAGTACCTATCCATAAATTGCTATTGCCATCAAATATTAAATTGGTAATACTATTTCCAGTAAGATTTACTAATTCTGAAGGCGTATGGAGAAATTTAGTAACGTTTTTGTCGTCTTTACTAAATTTAATTAATTCACCATTGTCTGTACCTAGCCAAAGATTTTGATTTTTATCTTCCGTCATTGATTCAACACTAGCTGAAGTACTGTCAGCATTATAAAAGGGGTATTGATCGAGGCAATCGCAATTTGGATTATACTTATTTAAACCAGAATTTGAACCCATCCATAAATCACCTTGTGAATCGACCAATAATGCCTTAACTTCACCAGTACCATTATAAGTATCATTTATATTCTTGTAAATTTTTTCAGCATCAATACCATTATATCTAATTAGGCCCAAATTAGTTGCCATCCACATATATCCTTTATGATCCTGTACCATTTTATACACATCATAAACTTCTTCTCCATCTACTTCTATGAGGACTTTTGTAAATTCAATTTCTGTCTGTTGTGCGTTTAAACTATAAATACCAAAAAATAAAACAACAATAAGATAACAACCATTGCTGAAATTAACAGTAATGAAATTATATAGTAACGGGAATCCTATTTTGAAATATCTGTCTATGATATTATTTATTAAAATTTGTAATGCACCAATTCATTCATATTGTTATCTAATAATGTGAAACAACCACTTGATATTTAAATATTTTAATACTTTGACAATCTCAGTAGGAGTTTGTAAAATTAAATTTTGGCAAAACAAGGGAAGCACAGAAATATGCAATTGTGTGTGCAGCAGTAATTCGCCATATAGACTTTTAAATTTCCGTGGTTTTGTAAGTCATTCTTTTTATTTAATGTTCTCATGAACCACTAATATTTTAAAGAATCTTTTTATCGCTTCGGCATTGTTATAGAACTATCCCGATTGCTGATAACGTTGTGTATAAGATTAGTTGCGTGGTTTAGCAACTAATTTAGCAAATACAAACCGAATAGAAAATCATCAAAGATTTTCAGAATGGGACAAGAACAAGCAACTACTTAAAGCAACTGTTGTACCTCCCCTATTTATCTTTTCGAAGGACTGAAAGTAATTCATTCGTTTTCTTCTTTAGCCTTGGTAAATAATCTAATGCAAGTCTGTATGCATCTCCTTTAGCAATAACCAATGCATTAAATTCTGTTGCGTGTTCAGATTTAGAAATATTATTCCAAACTTCACTGGCAGCTATGGTATTATCTTTTATCAAATTATTTCTAAAAGAGAAAGGGTATTTTCTGGAATAACTGGATAGATTGTTCCTATAGGTTTCAAAAGTTTGCGAACTACTGAATAAGGCACGATCCTGTAAACTATTTAATTCCTTTAATTTTTTGATTAAGTTGTTAGAGAATAAGCCAATATGTCCAGTAGAATTAAGCACTTCATAAGTATCTTTTTCGTAATGATAGCTAATATAAATGTTGAATGTATATTCAAAACGAGCAATTTTTAAAATGGTATCCAATGGGTGTTGAGCATTAGAAACCCTTTCTTCAAAAGCTTCAATTTTGATTATGTCGGATTTTATTTGATTAATTCTATCAGCTATGACTATGCTGTCCTGCTCAAGATTTTCAATTAAACTTTTCTTATATGCAGTTATTAACTTAATATTCTTTCTACTTTCATTCCAATTATTTATTTGTAGTGCAATTAAAATTCCGATTACCACAAGTACAATTTCACCAACAGCATATTTCAGATACTTCCCGGTTTTGTTTTGATCCATAAGATTATATCTAATCTTTCTAAAAAACTTTATCATAGTCTAATTTAAGCCTTTAGTTTATCCGTAAGCGGCTATCTCAACCAAAGGTCTACCAGACCTTTGATTTTGCTTTGCAAAATTGTGTTTCGATAATCTAAAAACTTAATCATTGGTTAGCGGTTGGTCAAAATGAAGCACAACGCTAAATGTATGAATCGTAGCTTTGGCTTGTGCGATTGCTTGGCGCGGCTATGATTTCATACATAATGTTGTGGCACGTGTTTTTTACTCACTTCATCTTTTGAACGGAATGTGAAATCCCTCTTTTTTAGTTTCAATAGTATAAAGTTTTTTACCTGTCGTAATGAAAAGTGTCCTACTCCATTTACCTCTACCAAAACATAAATTCGTGGCGGACTTATTAGGGACTTCAATTTCTGTCAGTTTTTCACCTTTCGGTGAATAAACTCCTATATTTCCTCTTACTGCAATATAAATATTTCCTTCTGAATCAACCTTAATTCCGTCGGGGCCATCATTCATCAGGTTAATCAGTGTGCCATTGAATTGAACATTTCCGTCAGGAAGCAGTGTATATTCCAGTATTGCTCCGCTTGTTTCTGAAGCTGGTCCCTTAAAATCCCCTGGTAAAAAATTTGAAGTACCATTAAAGTCAAAGTTTGCCACGTAGAGAGTCTTGTAGTCTGGTGAAATTGCAATTCCGTTTGGCTTGGATGCATTTGCGATTATTAAATGAACTGTCCCATCTGTATCTATACGGTAAACTCCATCTACTGGCTGGTTTATTGGTTCTTTTCCAAAATACCTTGGGTCAGTAAAATAAATCCGCCCGTTGTTATCAATAACCAGGTCATTCGGGGCATTGAATGGTCTATCATTAAAGAGTCCTGAGACAATTGTACTTTTGCCAGTTTTCATGTCCGTCTTAACAATCCTACGTCCGCCAAAATCTGCACCTTCACATGCTATCAAATTTCCATCACTGTCAAAAGAAAGCCCGTTAGCCATACCACTTGGAGAGCGAAAAACTTTTGTTTCTCCTGTTTGTGGATTGTAATTCCAAATTATTCCGGCTTTCATTCCCTCAAATTGGGTAATAGTAATGTCTGTAAAATATAAGGTTCCATCAGGTGCCATTGTCGGCCCCTCTAAAAGTAGTCCTTCTCCTCCTGAAAAAACTTCTTTAATTTTTGACTTTGGGTCAACTATGTCAGACCCTAAAGTCTTGGATTGTCCAAAAGTAAAAGTCAACATGAAAAGAAATGCATTAGTTAACCCTATGTACTTTAGATTTGGTCTAATTACTTTTTCTCTCATGATTATTTAACGGTTGGTTAATAAATGTACTGTCTACTTTGAGTCTTAACTTTCTTAACCCATGTGCCACAACAATTGGATAACACCACCAAGTGGTGTTATATTTTCATTATTAATATCTAAATATAACAACACTTTTAAGAATTAAAAATCCCTATAAATTCAAACTGTAAACTATACCCTTTAATAATTACGGCCATAACTGAAGATAAAATGCAATATGTAAGAACCTAATAAAACCTCTTAGACCTCCATTTACAAGGGGCGTTGAAAAATGGCTTTGTAGTTTTTGTAATGCCAAACAATCAAAAATAGGTTGCCCAAAACCATTGCGGCAGTAATTATTGGGGTCCCTTTCATTTTTAGCGCCACGGAGATTAGAAAGATATTAATGGTTACCGGCATCATCAGAAGACTAGAAACCACAACAAATCGATTAAAGAACATCAACAACCCCACCACTATCTGGAAATACCCAATAAAATTCCAATAGAACCCAGTGTCGTACATACCTTGGAAATAAGCACCTACTGGGTTGCTTATTGGCAAGCTAGTAAATTTAATACCTGGCAATTTTCTTGTTCCAGAAATGATAAAGGTGAGCCCCATCCCTACCCTAACACTCCAGTAAAAAAGTTTTATGAGGATATTCGACTTTAAACGCTCAAGTAGTTCCATTGATCTAACCTATTGAAAATATGACGAACAAAAGGCAATTTTGATACAATTAAGTCCCAATATGGATTTCTTTAGGGGTAAAATTGTCGGTTCTCCGTCTAGTTAAAAAAAAACTAAAGATTATTTATTCTATGTGTCGCTTAGCACCCCTTTTTATTGTTCTAGTATTGGTATTCTCCTGTAACAACACTGAAAAAGCCATCCAACCCACCATTATTTCCGGGAATATCCAAAATGCCAAGGCAGACACCTTGATTTTGTATTCAGATAATTTGGTATTGGATAATAAGTTTAGAGTTGATATACCCATTTCAAAAGAGGGAAATTTTACCGATACCTTGCCTAATAATTTCAATGAAGGTTTTTATTTATTCACCGATGGAAAAAACTACCTGAGGTTATATTTAAAAGAAGGCGACCAACCATATCTTACTTATAATGCAGAAAATTGGGTAGAATCAATTAAACTCGAGGGAGATTCTATAACTACGAATGAATATGTCTTATTAAAACAGCAACTTGACAACGATAGACGGTCTAAGCGTGATTCCTTAAATAGCCTCAGCCCTGAAGAATATAAATCAGCCTCTTTAGAATTATTAGATAAATCAAAATCTCGTTTGAATAAGCTCGAAGGTATACCTGCCTCCTTTAAAGAATTAGAACTCCTAAACCTAAACTATGAGCATTGGAGTCGCCTCTCTTACTTCGCAATGAGACGAAATTACGAGGCCGAAAAATATCCTGATTCAATTGCCAAAGTCAGTGAGAATTATGTTCCTGAACTTGCAAGTTTTGACATGACTAATGAAGATCTATTTCGATTTTCAAAAACATATAAAGGAGTGGTTTATAATAAACTTGAAGATGAGGCTCGTCAACTAGCTGAAAAGGACTCTTTAAAAGACAAGAAAATTATTTTATTGGAAGCCATTGGAGCTATACCGTCAGAGGTTATCCGCAGTGAATTCTTTTTCAGAGCCAGCGTGCCAGAAACCTACCAGTTTAATGAGGAAAACGAATTGCTTTACCAAAAACTTGTGGATGCGTATACCGCGCGCTATAATGCACCTGAATTGAAAGATAGATTGTATGGCAAAAGCCTAGAAAGCGGAACAGAATCACCAAAATTTGACCAATTTGAAGATATAAATGGTGACCTAATGCAGTTGGAAGATCTCAAAGGAAAATATGTCTATATGGATCTTTGGGCCACTTGGTGCGTTCCATGCCGTGTTGAAATTCCTTTTCTAAGAAAGATGGAACAAGATTACCACGGCCAAGATGTGGCTTTTGTAAGTGTTTCCTTGGACCAAGAAAAAGACAAGGAGAAATGGAAAAATGTGGTAAAAGATAGTGAGCTTAGTGGCATTCAGTTATATGCTGCCGGTAAGGCTTTCGAATCTGAGTTTGCCAAGGCTTATGGCGTTAAATCCATCCCTAGATTTATTTTGATTGGTCCGGATGGAAAAATAATAGATTCCAACGCCCCCAGGCCTTCAGACAGAAATTTAAGGGAACAATTGGATGAATTACTTAATAAAACCTCTTAGGCTTAGACTATTGAAGCCTTTGCTTAAGTTTGTTTAACTGTTCTTGGGTTTCCTTACGTTCTTTTAATTGGGAGACCTTGTTTATAAATCCTGAAACACTGAGACTATCATGTCTTAGCAGTGGCTCGTCCATGCGATTGAGAACAAATATTGTATTTATAATTCCACTAACGTTATAATCCTCATTCGTTAAACGACCTTCTGAAAATTCAACCAAATTAGGAATTAGAGTTGAGTCTTTTGTCCATTCGGTAAGAAGGATAACAGTAGATGCCCTGCGGGTGGCTTCTTTTTCTGAAAATAGGTTCTTTATTAATTCTTGTTGGGTAGAATCTATTTCAACCGTAGGCAGATTTTCGCTTATATCGGGATTACTAATGGCTTCATAGTTTTTGTTCAATTCATCTAATTGCCTAGTTGTTAATTCCAGGTCTTCTCGAGTTTTCAATAATTCAATATTTGTCTTTTCTATGTCATTATAAAGTTTAATGATATAGACCGAAACAGCAACGATGATGGCCAATGATATAAGAATGATAATTTTTGCTTTTTTCATGGTCTAATGTGAGTTATCATTGAATTTCCAACTTAAGGTTTTTTATTTCAAATATTCTGATGGCATAATGTAGACCTATGATTAAAAAGATCCCAACAAAACAAAAGGCAGCTAAAAAATAGTCGCTTGTAAAAAGTCCCTTCACGCAAAAGGCGAATGCCACTAGCATTAAACCAAGGAGTCCATATTTAAAAATTGTATCAATGGAAACGTCTAATTTCTTTGATCCCTGGCTGGCAGGTTCTTCATCCCATTTTGAAATTTCCGTTTTATATTTAAAAACTTTGGTTAGGTTTTCATCATTGGTCAATTCCTTATTGATGGACTTTAGTAGCTCCAAGCTTACGGTATAATAAGCTTTATTTTGGTCGGGCCATTCACTGATCGGTTTAAGTCTCCCCTCTTCAATAGGTGCCGCTTGGAAATTTTTTAGAACGGTTTCTTCCCACATACAATGGTTTAAGATAACAGGAACTACCTTTATATTTTTGTCACCATAAGAGGCAATGGTTTTTTCTATTTCAACATTATTGATGTAATCAGATGCTAAAAACTCAGCTGAAACTAAGAATAATACAATATCAGCCTCATCCAATTTGGTTTTGATTAAATCATCCCACGAATCACCTACGATAATTTCTTTATCACTCCAATCGGAAATTAGTCCTTTACGTTTTAAAACCGCCAAATGTTTTTTAAGTGTTTCCTGCTCATGCTGGTTATCATGGGAATACGAAATAAAAACATTTTTCATGTAGTTATAGCAAGGGGTTTTGGTTCAACCAAAACACAAGTGCAAATTCAGTAGGGATGGAGGCAGATATAACGCAATATAATGTAAAAAAGCTTTGAATTTGAAATTCACCTTGGCTTTAGGCCATTAGAGTCAAATACAAAAATCAAGGATGGAAGTATTCATTAACCCCTCCTGGTCGGTAAACGTTTTCTAATAAATTTAAATTGTCCGTTATGGTTAGATTCGTGTTCACACACATGGAACCATTTACAGTAATTATTGGTAGGTCCCCAAGGAAAATCATTATCAACCTTCATTAACCATTCATCATCTCTTTTGGCAAATTCTGCCAAGGTATGCTCCCTAACCGAATCTAGTTTCTCCATATAGAACTCAAGTGGGTGACCCTTTATAAGGTCTCGAGCTTTATCTCCTAGGCCCATTGCCACACTGAAATTCTCATCATCTTCCTTAGACCAATCTCCCCATTTTTTATCCTCAAAAGTGTGTATCTGGTAAAAACGTTCTGTAGCCGCCAAATGCCAAAGCATAGCTCCTATGGAATTTGCCTCATCATCTATCAAATAATCCAATTCTTCAATAGAAAGGTCTCTAACTGGATTTAGAATAACATTTCGCATCCAATTCATCATGGAAACAAGTGTACCTATTTGTGTGGTAAATCCATCTTTTGGACCAACTATATTAATGTCATTCACCGCTGTGGTTGGTTGGGCAGACAAAAGGTTTGGAAACGCTAATAGGCTACCTGTACCGATAGCAACCATAGAGGATTTTTTAAAAAAATCTCTTCTTTTTATATTATTGTTTTGAAAATTCATGAGGGTAAAGGATTAAGTTAGTTTTTAAAAATTAGATAGTGACCTGATTACTAAAATACTAAATAAAAACTCTATACTTTCACGGATAGATTATAAAGTAATTGCTCCTGAGGATAATGTGGCTTTTAATTTGAGTAAACATTAAAACTTACAGAAATCTTCAAACAAAAAAATAAATCATTAATTCAGTCTCCATAAAACATTAATTGAATCCTTTATTTGCTGGACATTCTATAAATTTCCTCAACGATATTGGCAATCAATTCTGGATTTTCAGCATGCATTAAATGGCCAATATTATTTACCACCAAAAATAGTCCATGGGGATTACCCCTAACGATCTCTTGCTTTTTCATAATCGTTAATTTCATCGCTTCACTATAGAAATCCTTTAAATCGAACTCAGTAACTCCCAAATCTACTGGTGCTGGATCATATCTTGGGCCAACCAAAATAGCAGTGGGAACCACTATTTTTGGGGTAAATCGATTAGGATCTAATTTTTCATCATTAGTTAAATTATTAACCACCTCCCATTCAGTTTTAAAACTAGGTGGGAGTCGATTGATTGCCTCATTCATTTTTTCTTGTATGACATTGGTTGTAACCTTTCCATTACTTGCTATTTTAATTGCTTGTAAATAAGTTTCATTACGATTAATGATATCGGATGTATCAATAAAAACCATTCCCGCTACATCATCAGGAAATTGAACAGCAAACGAATTTATTAATGGGCCTCCCCATGAATGCGCAACTAAAACATACGGTGGTGAAATATCTAACTGTTTTAAGATGTTGTGCAGTCGAGATGCAACAAATTCAGGTGTTGGCGCATTATTTGTAAATTCAGACTTCCCAATACCTGCACGGTCATAGGCAAATACAGGAAGAGAATCTTGCATCTTGTCAAAAAGTCCATACCAATTTTCAAGTGGTATGCCTAAAGCGCTTTCAAAGATTAAAACAGGTTGTCCAGGCTGACGATGTTGTATTCCTTTTGTATAAATATGGACATCCTTATCGTTGAAATTGAAAATTTGGCTACCTTCTTTTGGTTGGGCGAAACAGAGGAAAGTGCTTAAAATAGCACAGCACATTGTTGTAAAAAATTTATATTCCATAACTCCATAATTTAAAGATTAGCTTCTGTTTATTTTTAGAGCATAGACAATTGATTGTCAATACCTTAATATCTAGGGAAGAATTTAGGTTAAGATAGATTATTTTTAAATATTATAAGAATTTCCGTACAAATTACAGATATAATCTTTATAACACAATACGTAACATTACGAAGATTTAGGCAGGTAAATGAATTGAGAAATTTCCAAGAATAAGCTATAGGTTTTTAATATACCTAAGGAGAAATCGGCTTATTCATGCAATTGATTAAGATTTAGTAGAGCGCCTCTTTAATTTGCCTCCAGGTAACCAATTTAATATTCTCTTTTTCTAAAAGTTCCTTACAGGTCTTACTTGTAAAGAAATCGTAATCTTTTTGCCGCCAGGCATTTCCCCACTCTGGATGATCGACATTCATACCTTTCATCTCCTCATTGTCATAAGCAGTGTGAATCAATAATAACGAAAGACCTGGCATTAAATTCTTAAGGGTATTTGTATAATATGTTTCTGGACCAATGCTATAATCCTCTGGTGAAATGGTGTAAAGTTGATCGACAAGAACCTTTGGGTGGTATGTTTCTTTTATCTCCTTGGACAAAAATTCATCCAAAACAAAAACAGGGAGATTATACTTCTGACCAATTTTAAGATAAACCTCTGTTAATCTTGTTGTTTGAGCCAAACATCCCATATGGGTATCCAAATGGGTTGGCTCCAAACCCATGGCATAGGCACGCTCCACCTGAGCCTTAAGTTCTAATTCTACTTCTTTTAAATTTAAATCTGAGCGGCAGGCTTCATGAAAATAACCATGCTCATCTATAAGACTAGGGACTTTATCCGTTGAGCTAACCGGACCCCATTTATAATTTTTCCATTCAGAGGAAAGAACCAAGTGTAATCCAAAATCATGTGTTTCTGGATTAGCCTTTGCATAATTAACCGCCTCCAACACCCAAGGAGTTGGCATCATTACACTGGCCGAATTCACCGAACCATTATCAATTGCTTCAAAGGTTGCAATATTCTCAGAATGCGAAACACCTAAATCATCGGCATGAATTATCAAAAGCTTTGCATCGGCTGGATAGCCAAGCTTGGAGGCTATTGTTTCTTGGGATGCAGCTCTAAAATTTATACCCAAAAACAACAAACACAAAAAAGTAAAAGGTTTAAAATACTGAATCATTTAATTGATATTTTATTTCTAAAATTTTAGGATTTCAACCCATTGGAGGATAAACATGGTAACAAATGTTAGCCCTGCACTATATAGTATTGCCGCCTGCCAATACGATAATTTCGCTGATCCATTTTTCCACATTTTAATTCCATATTCCTTTTTAACATAGTTGCGTGTAAACAACCAAAAAAGGAAAATAAATGTTATAAAAATTAAAATGCCAATTAATAACACTAAAGACTGTCCCATATTTTTACGAGTTTATGTTGCTACCTTTCAATTTCCTCATCAATCAATTTAATCAAATTTTGGTATATCCTACAAAAGTTCCGTCTTATATGAAATAAGAAATGACGTAGGGAGATAAATCAAGTGGAAATTAATCTCTAACTTTTAATTTCAGATTCGATTAATTTCAAAATTTCGGTATTGGCATCGGCTAAAGCAGTAGTAGAATTATTAGAAAAATTGCAGAAGCCCATGATAAGCGATAAATAATCCTCAAAATCTTCATTTTGGAATAACTGGGTTAATTCATTATTGTCTTTCTTATTTGTCAAATTAAAGTCTACTTGGGGTGTTTTAAGAATATCATATATAGCAATATCATTTTGGAGCTCATTAACCAAGGGGTTTAACCTATAGTTGTTAATTAAGAATATCATATAATGCTCATACATAAAGGTTACAAATTCAGATTCGTCTCGTACAAAATCTTGGGTTACACCTGGCCAGTTTGTCAATTTCGTTCGTAATTCGTCATTTTGAATATGCTGTAGATTACCGGAATTGATAAGTTGTGTGGTTATACTTATCATCGGATCATATGAAGGAACAATTAGGGTCCTTGAGAGATAATGATGGATTGAATCGATTTCTACATTTAAATCACGGTTATTAATTATATTAATCAACCGGCGCGCAGATGTCATTATTATATTTAACCGGATCTCCTTCTTTTCCTCCAATTGAGCCAAATTATTCTCGAATTCTTTCTTTAATTCTAATAGAATAAGTTGTTCATACTGTAAATGATCCCGCCTTTCGTTCCACTTGTTCACCTGCAAGGCAATCAAAATACCGATGACTACCAAAATAATCTCTCCGATGGCATAGATTAAATACTTGCTAAACTTACTATTAGATACCAATGTATGGCGTATTAGTCGGAAGATTGAAATCATGGCAAGGCCATTAATAACTAATATAAAGATACGAAGAAAATGGCAGTATTTAGTCCTTAAAAACCCCTATTATAGTGTTACTTCTGAAGAAACTCCAAACCTATTTCACTCATTAATTTGGGGCTTGACTTAAATATTTCATGCGGAGTATCGGGCAAAACACATAATTCACTTCCATTTATCGATTGATACAATTCAATTCCATGCTCCAATTTTACCACATCATTATCCCCAAACACCAACAACACCCTTGCCTTTATGTCTGAAAATACCTGGGACGGAATTACCACCTCATCTGAAAAATACATCTCCCTCATACTGTTAATGTATTTTTTCCATTGGTCCTTAGATGAAGACTTGCTATTATAATCCGCTATCCATTCTTTTTGATAAGTTTCCATAAACTCCGGACTTATCATTCTGAGGGTTTCCAATACCTCTGGTTTTATGGCATCCATATGGCTATTAACCCCTGTGGCGATAATTTTACGAACCTTTTCTGGTCGTTTTGCTGCCAAAAGTAAAGCCGTAATACCGCCGTCACTATAACCCATCACATTCAAACTATCTAACTTAAAGGCATCGATAAGTTGAGAACAGACATCCACCATTAAATCAAAACTCAAAGAGTCCGGCAATTCCGATTTACCATGTCCGGGACTATCTATTGCAATAACCCGATAATGCTTTGCAAATTCTGGAATAACCTCTTGAAAATCATGAATTGAACCAAACCCACCATGCAATAGCAATAAAGGCATACCACTACCATATTCCTCATAATAAATTTTGGTGTTAGAAATTTTAATATACTTCCCTTGGTTGGATCCATAATTGATGTCTTGGCCAAAACTTAAATTTGTTAAGACTACCAACACTAAAAGAAGTCTCATTAATCCTTTCATAACGAGTATATTAAAAAAATGTTCCTACTTTAGTTTTTCTATAAATTCAATCACTTTCTCCAATTCCCACGCTATATACTCAGCATAGTCATCTGTATCATAGTCGAAAATTTTCAATTCGGTTTGCAAGTAACTGCCAAAAGCACGCTCCATACCCTCATCTAACTTCTTGGAGGGATCACATGCCAATAAATGCTCCCTTAGCCTGTTATATCTCAAGGTATCCTCAACCAAAGTTTTTAAGGCCAATACCTCTTCCTTGAATTTTGGATTATCGTTGGCAATATCCGCTTGAAGTCGTTCCCGTTCCGAAATTCTACTTATCACACTTGAATCATCGTATTTAGAACTTAATAACCTAATTGCAGGAATTTTAATTCTGCTGTCTTTATCACTTAGAAAATGTGGACGCCAAAAAGCCCTGGACATCACTAAACGTTTTTCCTGCTCTTTTTCAAAATCTGGGGCAAATGCACTCCAGCTTTCCATTAGTAGAATTTCATCCTCATTACCACAACCAACAATCAGGATTGGATTTCCATCCCAATAAACAAGCCCCGAAATACGTTCAGGATGGTGCTCAGCAATCCAAGTGATATCTTGGTTTCCCGGTAAACGTGCAAATAAAATAGCCTTCTCAATACCTAATTCATCCATAAATTTCAGAATATCCTCTCCTTGGGTAGCGACATCATAGCCCCATTTGGTAAACGTGCTTTTTCCATACCCTCTTCTAAGTGGCGCCAAAACATGTGCATACTTAGAAAGTTTGGTGAAAAAATCAATTCTTTCAGCGGCTTCAGGAAATTTACTGTAAGGCCCTTCAAAATAATTATGAAAGTCCTGTACCCAAATAAAAGGAATTCCCTCTCCACCAAAATCCATGTATTGCATTTTAATTTCTCCGAGATCAGCCATTTTAGATTTATATGGAAGTTTTTGGTCCTGCCCGAAACCTAAATTTAAAAATGTTATGATTATCAATAAATTCAACAGAGCTTGTTTCATAATTGTGTACGTTTCTTATCTAGGGGAGAATTTTAGACAATCGAAATTGTAGCTATTAAGTTAGCATTTTTTGGAATAAAAACCGAGTATTCACAACCTATTAAAAGGCTCCATAATTCAATAAGAAAAGGGAGAAATGGAATAGGGTACTGAATTATTTTTTAATCTGATATCAATCAGTGTTTTCGAATTCTCCGTCCTCATTCGAATATTCTAAAATATCTCCAGGTTGACAGTCTAAAACATCACAGATAGCTTCCAGAGTGCTGAAGCGAATTGCCTTGGCCTTACCTGTTTTTAAAATGGATAGATTGGATAAAGTGAGTCCTACCCTTTCCGAAAGTTCATTGAGCGACATTTTCCGCTTCGCCATCATCACATCTAAATTTACAATTATCGGCATAGCTTAAATGGTTAAGTCATTTTCAGATTTCATATCTACTGCTCTTTGAAGTATCTTTTCCAATACCGCAACTGCCGTTGCCACCGCTACCGAAATAAAAGTTGTTAATATACACATACCCATAAAACCAGCTGGGTCATCATCTTCATGGTGGAAGATCATGATATAAATTCCAGCCAATACAATTAATACTCCTGTAATAATAGCACAATACCGTATAGTCCTCAAAGTTTTTACAGCATCTACACTGAACAATTTATCCGAACTAATATATCCCAGTAACTTAATTGCCTTATATAAGGCCACAAAAAAGGCAATGGAGGCAACATAAGCATATAAGATAAAAGGGTCTGAGTAAATCTCCCATAGATTTAAATTAACAGCTCTCCCCTCTAACATGGGAAATCGGATTAGTGCAAATATTGCCAAAACACCGATGAGTGCAATTACAGCCTGAAGAAATATGATTGAAGTTCGTTTCATGATGATTGATAAAATAATTATTTAAATCAAAGATATAATTATTTATTGATTATCAATAAATATATATTATTAAATACAAAATATTAGCTGTTTAATATTAAAAACAGACAATAAGAAACGAAAGTAATTTCAGAGGCTCTTCCCTTATTTAGCACATTAGAAGGTTACTTGGTCCAAGCCTCTTTTTCAGAAACATTTGTTATTTCCTTACCATCAAATAGGCTAATCCCATCCCAGGTGCTAAACCAAATCTGACCTTTATGGTCTTCATAAATGGATTGTATAGTATTTGTGGCTAAGCCATCTTTTGTGGTGAATTGGGTAAACTTTTTACCATCGTAACGATACACTCCAAAATTTTCAGCCGAAAACCACACATTTCCAGACCTGTCTTCACAAAAATTATAGGCCTCCAATCCTTCAATTTTTCCATCTTTCGTATAATTTTTAAAGGTTGTACCATCATAGGTACTTATACCTCCATAAAAGGTACCAATCCAGATTTGGCCTTTACTGTCCTCGAAAAGATCTGCCACATTGTTATCTGTAAGTCCATTTTCAGTTGTAAGAAATTCAAAATCGCTATTATTATATCTGGTAATCCCATAACCATCGTTGACAAACCAGATATGCCTATCACTAGTAATTAAAATATCACTGACCCTATTTTCAGATAGCATAGGTTCTACGTTAGAAAGATTAGGTTTAGGAACTTGGAAACTTTCAAAGGTAGATCCGTCAAACTTACTTACACCTCCATTAGTACCAATCCAAATAACACCTTCTGAGTCTATTTCTACAGCCCAAATTTCGTTATCTATCAATCCATCCTCAGTGGTGTAATTAATGAACTCTTGTCCATCAAAGCGGGTTAATCCCTTGGAAGTCCCAAACCAAATATCTCCATTTTTTGCCTCTGTGATTGCTCTAACCGCATTTCCCCCTATTCCATCCGTTGCCGTAAATTGTTTAAGAGTTTGGGTATCGTAAATAAGGATGCCATCGTGATTGGTACCAAACCAATAATTCCCCTTTTTATCCTCAAAAATTTGCCATACAAATTCGCTCACGGCACCATTTAAGGTCGAATGTTGATTCTTATTTGTGGTTTTGGAAGAAAAAATAGGCGATTGAAACCCAAGGTGTTTCAATGTATCGGATACTATCGTCTGCTCTTCTACTATGGGTTGGGTTTCTTTCCAATTACAAGAACTGGAAAACATATATAGTAATGCCAGGGGCAACAAGGTACTTTTAACCAGTTTTCTCATAAAAAGTTATGTATTAGCGGTACGCATAGATTTGAATTGCAATGTTGAAAATACGCAACTGGAAATTAACTTTAAAGGACTTTATGAATTATTGAAAAAGCAAATGTTATCCTTTTATTAAGGCTTTAAGAATCGTTTGAACCGCTTCTGACCTTCCTAATGGTTCCAATAGAAAAATAAAAAGATTTACTCCTATTGCCAAGAAAGTTGCTGGGTGTTTTAATTTACGGTATTTCCAGGCCCCTAACAGCAACATTACAATTATCAAAACTTGAGTGAGATAAAGTGGTCGCATGATGGCAATATTCGGCCAATCTGACTGATACATATCAACATAGATATTTTGTATACCTCTACCTAGTGCCGGCATCATTATAATAAACACGGTTGAAATCAACCACCACGCATGGTCTTCCAATTGTTTTCTTTTCAAAATGGCCATAATTACTGCAAGACCGAATGCCGTCATCATCACTATTTCCACCGCCGCAACCCCAAAAAAGAACCAGGGTTCAAATGGACCAAACCGTTCTGGCATAGCCAAAGATCTTTCAGTTGTTGCAATGTCTCTATGCATCATGCTTAATGCCGTGAGACAAACACCTCCAGCAAAAAACATACCTATGATACCATTGGTGCGATGCCTCGGCAACTGACCATGGGTGGCAAAATAAGGCTGTGCTATTAAATACAGGTACCAGATTGTTCCTGTCCAATAATGTATATGAACGGACCAAGCATTATCCGTAAAATCACCCCAATAATCCTCGAATATCCCCAATTGCATAACCAGCATTGGGATAATCATCCATAGGTATAAGGTTTTGTAGTTAGTTAGTGACATTATTTGTGGTTTAAATTGATTAATAATAATAATAATAAAGTGTTTTTAATTCCATTGTCCATCCAAAAACATAATAATATTCTCCATAAAAAGCGTCCCTAATGCTCCTTCTGGACTTGGCATAGAATGTCCAAAATTAGGTATGATCCATAGGTACGAATTCTGAATGGCTTTATACGACTGGGCAGGAATATCGACAGGAAAAAATTCGTCTCTATCTCCATGTATTATTAGGGTTTCCGCAGTTATAGTGGATAAATAAGGGGTTGTAAAATTCATATCATCATAATATTCGGCCATTCCTCTAAATTGCCCCAACAATTTTCTAATCTGTTCTTCACCTCCTGGATGCAGATGTTTCATATAATTGAACCAATTTTCATCCATAGATTCCATATTAACACTTCTCTGTATGACCCTGCATGCTTCGGGAAAATAGGTTGTAGAACCTATAAGCACCATGGATGCGATTCTTGTGGTATCCTTCGTGGCCATATGGGTTAAGGTCATGGCACCAGAACTATGGCCTATGGCTTTAAAATTTTCAATTTCCAAGGCATCCATTAAGCCATACATATCCTCACCAGATAATTTATGGGTAAAGGTATTTGAAGGATTCGTAGATCTGCCATGCCCTCTTAAATCTGGAATAATTAATCTGTAATGTTCCACTAAATCTTCAATATAGGGTTTCCATATCTCATGGGTCATAGTAAATCCATGAAGCAGCAATAATGGTTCCCCGCTACCATGTTCTTCATAATAAATGCTCACCCCATTAGTCTCTACAAATCTTCCGTTTTGTGCCGCTAGGGTATTTATTGCGAAGAATAAGCTAAGGGTAAAAAAGAGTGATTTCATAAAAAGAAATTTAATCATAATAATCGATAAAATCGTTTATACGAGGCTCGTAACACCGTAATTTATAACATAATACCTTTTATTACAATACGTAATGTTACCTAATTTTTTTATATGCTCAATCCTTTGTGGGTTAAGGTATTTGAGTATTAATATAAAGGCAGATAAAGCTTCATCTCTCCCATAGTTAACGCATCTAAATGCCCCATTTGAGTCTTATTGGCCGTAATAAGATGCATATGTAAGTAGGAATCGTGATGTGTAAAAACCCCTTGGTGTTCGGTTGAAAAGAAGCCGATAATTTCCACAGTCTCATCTTGCAAAATATAATTGGTCTGACCGATATGTGCGTCTTCTGGCGAGCTTACCTTTGTGCCTGGTGGTAAATTTTGAATATGGATAAGCGCATCTAAAACGGATCCGACAACTTTAAAAGCAAATGGCTTTTTAAAATCTTCGGTTTTATCATCAATTAAGGTTTCCAAATCCCTTATGGTTGTTACCTCTTCGGGTATATCAACTTCTTGCCAATTGGTTACATTGGCATATACAAAGAAGGGTGCCGAAGCTTTAGACGCTTCTTTAACTATCATGGTAGTATCTGATGTAACTTTGGAAACATAGGTTGTACCATCAGTAATCAGCAACTCACCCGTTAAATAACTTTCGGGACCAAGACCATACAAACCCTTTTTAGGTGCAATGGTGTCCAAATTGATGCTACTTTCCAATTCTCCTTTCCACATCACATTTTTCATAGCGCCAACAACATGGATTCCTGCATACCTATCACCAAGGTTTTGGGAATGCTCTTTTTTGTTTGAGTTGCAGCTACATAGTGAAACTGCAAATAGAATTAAGGCAAGGTTTTTTATAGCCATTTAATTCAAATTATGCCTTTTAAATGATCAGACAATCGAAGGGTAAGCGCAGTTAAAGTTAATGTTGGGTTGGGTGCACCTGACGTAGGATAACAGGCAGCTCCAGCTACATATAAATTAGAAATCCCATGCACCCTACAATTGGCATCTACCACACCTTGTTTTGGATCATCAGCCATTCTGGTGGTTCCCATATGATGCCAACCGCCATTGGTGCTATCTGGAAACGAATCATCCGTTTCATCCCTTAAAAATTCATTAAGCCGTATCCTCCCAATACCGGCAATGCCAAACTGATGCCCTAGAATTTGGTAAATCCTTCTAACACTGTATTTATCTAAAGCTGTAAGTTCCCAGTGCAAATTCGCTCTTGGTACGCCCAATTCATCCTTTTCTGAATCTAGGGTTATTCTCGAGTTTGGATTTGGCGACTGTTCAATTCGTGTATTTAATTGATAGGCTCTTTCAATGGGCCCTTTTTCCAACTTAGCCTTTTCATCTGCTGCACCCCAATCTGCAAAAACGTTTTCTAAACTTTTCCGTGGGTCGTCGTCTTGCCAGGTTTCCATCCTAGGTTTTTGGTGAATGCCCACACTTAAAGGAAGTAAAGAAGAAGTACCATTTAATATTTTTTCTTTGGTTTGAACTTCAGGTCTTATACCTAACTCTGCACTTGCTTTGGTTACTCCGTATTCCCATGAATATAAATCCGTCGGGAATGGTTTTGCCAGCCATAATTCGGCTGAAGCTATTTCTAAATGTTCTTGAAAGTACCTACCTACCAAATCGTTATCATTACCCAGTCCTTGTGAATTTTGCGAATTAGACGCCAATAACAATCTAGAATTTTGAATGGTACCACAAGCCATTACAAACGTTTTGGCCTTTACCGTATGTGTTTTTCCCGCATGGTTTTTTACAATAACTTCCGTCACCTCAGTTAGGTTATCATTGGCTTTAATATCTACCGCATTCGCATAGGTGTATAGATGAATATTCTTGGCCTCTAAAATCTCCTTCCTATACAGTTCACCATATCGGGCTTGACTAAATTGCCACATCTTATTCCACACCACCTCTTTGTCGAGTGGGAAGGCATTTAAGTTTGGCAATTCGGTATTCCAATAATCATAGTCATAATTATAAGGCCCGAGTTTAAGCACCTTATTTGCTTTGGCATAAAAAGGATCTAGGTCTTCTTTGGTAATGGGCCAGCCACTATGTGGCACCCAATCTCGTTTTTGAAAATCTATAGGATCAAAGGGTGAACACATACCAGCCCAATGGCCCGTTGTGCCTCCGAAATAATGAAGTCTTGCGGATTGAAGAGGGAAATATTTCTGACCTGTCGTCTTACCACCATACAAATCTTGTACCTGTGGATCATAATCAAAACCGCCACCTTCTAACAATATTACTTTTTTTCCGCTGTCTAACCAATCCAGTGCCATACTAACTCCTGCGGCTCCGGCTCCGATAATGCAAATATCGCCTTGTATTACCGAATTGTTCTCTAATTCTCTTGCGTCTATATGCATGGCCTAGCTAACTTTGGTTAATGAATACAAGGCACATTGTCGTGCCTCCGTCCGAGATAAGATCCAGCCATCTAGCGCCACAGTATCACCATTCTTAAAATCTTCCTCTATCTGCTGAGTGAGCTTTTCAAGGATTCTAGATTCTTCATCAGAAGCCTTGATGTTTAAAAGCTTTACCAAGCTTCTTTCGCTGTTTTCATCAATAAATTGTTGGCGGTAGCTTTGGCCCATCGCATTGATAGTGGTAGTGTCCCAAATAGTGGATAACAGTTCTGGGGCGGCAACCTTTGGGTTGTATTCCACCGCACAAGAAGTTAAGGTGGGCAAGGCCATTGCCGTAAGGCCAAGACCTGATAATAGAATAAAGTGTCCTCTTCTCATATTGGTTGGTTTGGATTACTAGGACTAATTCTTAGGAAATAAAGGGAGCAACTACGGATTTTTAAAGCAAACCCTGAAGTTGGTGGTAACTAAGATAGTAAAATGAAGTGATTTTAAGCAAAAGAAGATTGTAGACTAAATTTCAGAATAACAAATAGAAAGACACCTTTCGATTCCGAGGGGATTCGGAGGAGGATGAATCCGTCAGAACTGATTTTTAATACTATTACGCTCTCTAATTTTATAATTCCAAGTTTCTAAAGTCATTTCAAACTTTATCTCTCCTTTTCCGTGAGTTCCAACTTCCTTCCAACCTGATTTTCTATAAAATTTTTCTGCCCTAGTTTTTGGTGATGTTCCCAACCATACATTATGAGAAGTTTGATTAAAATACCAATCCAACATTAAGTCGTGCAAGTGCCTGCCAATGCCTTTTTTTTCAAAGTCTGGGTGCACAAATAATGCCCAAATGTTATGTTCCTTTATATCAGCAATGGCAAATCCGACAATTTTATTGTCAATTTCACAAACCCATCCTTTTCCTCTTTTTGTAATAAAATCCAAACAATCTTCATCTGTTATCAAATCAGGGTTTGACAATGTATTTTCAGTTACCGAATTACGGACTATTTGAATTTGTTTAATATCACTTTTACGTGCTTCCCTAAAAATCATTATTTAACGATTTGGCCATTCCTCTATATGGTTGTTAACCATTTATTTAACAACAAGTTGTGAGGATTAAATATAAAATATTAGACTTAGATGAAGTTAAGATTACTTAGGACAATTTAGCGTAAAAAGTGGACGATCCAATTTCTATAGGCTATTCTTTAAAAACTCAAGTATATCTTGTTTAATTCTTAAGGAAGGTTCATGACCAATGTTTTCGTAGGTTTTTAATTCAGCATTCACTCCAAAATCCTTATAAATACCGGTACAGGTTTCCCAACGATCTGGTTGCATTTGTTTTCCTAATTCCTTGAAAATAATTGTTCTATCCTCGTCAGTATAGGCATCATCGTAGTTGGCAGCATCATTGTCATCCAACTCTCCCATAAATAAAAATTGAGGAGTATTTTTAAAGGTAATTGAATCAAAACTTTTACCTGTTATTTCTAGAAAATCATTAATGCCAATTGGATAATTTAGAGCCGTTCTTCCCAATGAGTCTTTAGGTAAAATCAGCATGCCATTTAAACCACCAGCAATACTGGCGGCGACTTTTTCTGGATGTATTGCTGTAAACCTATTGGTAAAACTACCTGATGCAGAAAAACCGGTTAAAACAATTTGTTCTTCCATAGAATACCCTATAGAATCAAGTTTTCCCTTTGCATCCTCAACCATGGCTAATAGTTGAAGGTCAATACGCTCTATGGCATTTCCTTTTTGCTGCATGGCATCTCTATCTAAGGCATGGGTATAAATCTTCCAAGTTGCTTCTGCTCTAGGAAAAATGGGGATTAACAAAGGATAACCTAATTGATGTGCCAAGTAATTTCCAAGATTGTAATTATTGGTTGCCAAATTTTCGGCTTTATCCTTATGATCTGCTAAATTATCACTAACAGAACCCGTATTGTTGGGTTCAACGATGAGAAAAACTGAATTGCTTGGATTTGCCTCCTCTGGAATAAATAAGAAATAAGGGAAGTTAAACCCAGAATTACTATTCTCTGAAACAAGCATAACTTCGCCACCTGTTGAGGAACAGCTAACAAATAGGATGAAACTAAAAAGTGTTCCAAATAGAGGTTTCATAATGTTTAATTTAATCTTATAGGTTACTAATAACTTAAGAATTTTAATATTTTTAGTTTTAAACAAGTTCGGAATTAAATTTAACTAAAATCGAATTCATGCTCGCCCCAATCTCCTGTGTCGTGGCGCGAACCTCCACTGCCATATTTAACAATGAGAAACATATCAACTCCTCCAACACCTAAACCATTTTTTCGATTTACTGTATTTTACTTAATTCCAACATACCTGCGATTGTTAGTTATCAAAGACTTATAATTCCCATACCTCTCATTCTATAACTGTTGCCTGAGACCAAATAATTTTCCAGCTGCCTTCGATATTTTCATAGATATCTGTATGCCAATGTGCTCTCAATGGTAGTGCATTGCCCCCGACGGTTATTTCGATGTTAGACTTATACCTCAGCACTGCCAGATTGCCACTAATACGAACCCTAATCTTAGAAATCGGCTCAAACACTTTATAATCTATCTCTCCTTTTTCTATACCACCCAAATACTGCTGTTTAGTTAAGGTCTCACCCACCGGATTAATCAATTCAAAATTGTCTGCATGCAACGAAGCAGCCAAATCTATATCTCCATCTACTAAGGCTTTTAATCTGGTTTCTTCAATGGTTATTAGTTTGTCCGATTCAGAGGTTTGGGCAGCTGCCTTACCTAGTGGCAATAAAAGGAGCATAAAAAAAAGGGCGGTTTTCACGAGGTTGTTTTTGGGTTAGAGTGGTTACATTTTTTAAGCGAGAACAATCAATTACTTTAAGGACTTGCTTGCAGTGGTTTTTAAATAGTTATTTACGAGATCATAGGTCTCTATCAAAAGCAATTCCCTTAACTTAGAATTGTTATTCATAAATAAGAGAATTGTTAGTGGTTCATCGAGCTTTCTAACGACCATTGTCCGTGTACCGTTCCAACTTCCTCTATGCATTGCAAGGTCGTCAGTTACAATCCACCCCATCCCATAACCAAACTTTTTTCCTTTATTAAATGGGTATAAGTCAATCATATCATGACCCGTATTAGGCCATTCTCCTTCAATGGTTGAACTTGGCTTAAAAATCAATTTATGCGATTCTTCTGAAAGTAGGATATTGTTTCTTAAAACCTTATCATAGGCAAGATAATCGTTGATGCTGGTGTAAACTGCTCCATCACCTAAGATACCATTCATATAATAACCATCCACTTTTACCCAATTTCCAAGACTATCTCTTTCGTAACAATAGGCTCTTTCTTTAATATCAATAGGCTTGGCTAGGTTGTAAAAATTAGTATGTTCCATGCCTGCTTTGTTAAAGATGTTTTCCTTTGCATAGTCTGAAAATTCTTGCCCACTAACTTTTTCTACCAATAGGGCTAACACCAAATACGCAGTATTTGAATACTCCCAACCATCTCCAGGCTCAAACAATGGCGTAGGGTTAGTCTCAAGCCATTTTAAAATATCTTTATTCTCGACAATCTTCGATTTGTCCCATCGTTCCAAAAAATAAGGCTCTTCGTAATCTGCAAGACCAGAGGTATGATTTAGTAAATGTTCAACCGTAATATTCTTGAAAACAGGAAAATCCCAAAACTTTGTTATCGTATCATTCAAGGAAAGTAACCCGTAATCAACAAGGCTTAAGATACAAAGAGCGGTAAATTGCTTACTAACCGAAGCCATTCTCATATTAGTGGTAAGCGTTATAGGCTCCCTTGTCTCTAAATCTCGTAAACCGTAGCCCTTTCCGAATATCATTTCTTGTACGTATGAAATTGCAACTACAGCTCCGGGTTCAGATTCTGCTATGTTGGCATTAAAAAGAGAATCTATACTTGACTGAAGTTCCTTTAATTCTGTTGGTTTTGGTTCCGTTTTTATATCATTCGAATTCTTACAGGAAATACAAGCAGAAATTAACAATAGAATCAAAAGGTTTTTCATAGTGATAGTTTAATTACTGCTTACGGTTTGTATATCGCTAGGTAGCGTTGAATTACACTAAGATAGTAAAATGAGGGACTTTGGTTGGCATGCGAACTTCTATAAGGAGCAAACCTCTACCAATACCCAGTTACATACATTTAAAGAGGTTTAGAACTTGGCGTAAGTACTCCTTTATTCCAAAATCTCATTTAATTTGTTGTTCAGTTCGTCTCCTCGCAGGTTGCGTGCAATGATTTCCCCATTTTGGTCTATTAAGAAATTATCTGGTATGCCATTGATGCCATAGATAAGAGAGGCTTCATTGGATTGACCTTTTAAGTCACTAACATGAACCCATTGTAAACTGTCGCTCTCTATGGCTTGCAACCAATCTTCTTTGCTCTCATCCAAAGACACCGCAAAGACTTCAAAACCTTTGGGTTTATAGGTATTATAGGTTTTTACAAGATTTGGATTTTCCTTACGGCAGGGTCCACACCAAGAAGCCCAAAATTCTAATAATGTAACTTTTGCTTTCGAGGCTGATAGGGACTGCAATTCGCCATCGGTGTTTTCCATTTTGAAATCAGCAAATTGGTCGCCTATTTTAGGGTCTTTATTAAGCTCAATATAGCATTGAACGGCTTGTCCATACTTCGAAGCTTTGTTTTCTTCTGAAAATTGATCAAACAATTCTGTCGTTTTTTGTTTGCCCCAAGTTGTGGAATAAATCGCAAGCATAGAAGCGCTAACAATAGTGTTGGGATGGTTTTTTACAAACTCCATTTCTTTTTGCAGTCTCTCCTTTCGTGGTAAAGAATCTATTTCTGAATACAGGGCAGCGCTTAATTCCTCAGATTCTGAACCTGTAATCGTGGCATGTCTAAAATCGGATTTTGAAGCATCAAAAGTCATAGGCTTATCTTCCGCCCAAAATGACCTATAATTAGAAAAGTCTTTGGTGTGAAGCCATAAACTCATTGGTGATGAAGCCAATGGGGTAGTAAACTCAAAGGCATTGTCTGTTACGAGGGTAGAATCTATGGTGATATTCTCGTGGTCTAGATATAAATAGGTTCCGTCTTTAATGCCGTTTGTTTTTCCGGTTAAAGAAAATTCCTGCTTGGGTTCCTCCTGGCAAGATATAGATAAGATGGCGGTTATTGTTAATAATAGTTGTTTCATAGTTTTTGGGCTAGTTTTAGTCTGTTATATTCTGTTGGAGTCGAAAAATAAAAATTAGGGATATAGATAAAAAAATTTCGTTTTCATTCGGTTTAGTTTAACCTATTAAGGTGTAACGGTATCGGGTATGAGTAGTTGCGTGGTTAAGCACTTGACTTTGCAAGCACACCCCAAACTGAAAATCCGCGAGACACGAGCACGAAGTGCGAACTGTGCGTAAGCAAATTTTCAGAAGCAGGCGAGAACAAGCAATTACTTATAGCCATTGTTGGCAGTAGTTATCTTATTTTCGATTCTATGAATTTCTGTGTCAATTCAATAATGTTTTGTTTTGTATACTTAAGAACTTTAAATTCATCATTTCCAATTATTGTCTGCATATATTCATTAAGCGTATATTGAGTTGGCATTGACCCAAAGACATAGAACCAAAGTTTAATAAAACTATTTTCATAAAATTGTCTAGTTTGTTTTGCTTTTTCTGAATGAATCAATCTATAAAGTAAATCCTTTCGATTTTTATCTTCAATGACTTTTATTTTTATTGATTCAGTTTCTTTATAGTTTATAAACTCATCAAAATTTTCAGTTTCATTTAATCCATAAAAGTCAAGAAATCTGATTGATTGTTCTGAATCGTAAAATTGAATTACAATATCATTCATAAAAATGATATTCGGATTTACATCGCTTGTAAAACCTACATAATTACTCGTGTATTCTATTTGTTCTCCTTTCGTTTGCAAATAGGTTATTGATAACGGGAAGATGTTAATATCCTGAAGT
The DNA here is from genome assembly GCF_015476115.1 of Aegicerativicinus sediminis. Taxonomy (GTDB): domain Bacteria; phylum Bacteroidota; class Bacteroidia; order Flavobacteriales; family Flavobacteriaceae; genus Aegicerativicinus; species Aegicerativicinus sediminis. The sequence goes on from NZ_CP064295.1 coordinate 3,870,796, forward strand.
TCTGCTTGATTATGATTGAATATTATTTCACGCAATGACTCTAAAGCAGTATTATTTAAACTAAAAATTTCTTCACATATAGCAGTTCGCCATATTTGTATATAACAGAATAATCTTATTGTTTTTACTTCTTCAAAATTTAATTCAGTAAATCCATCAAGGTTTTCTCCACGTAAACGTGGTAAAATATTGTCTGTAAAGTTGTTTTCTATTTCAGTGAATTTATCTTCACAATCAGAACAAAATACATTATCCACTGAAAAAGGGACTTGTTTTGCTTTTTCTATTTCTTCGTCAGTTGCTTTTCTACCTAAAGCTTCTTCAAGTTTTGGAATGGATGTATTACGTTGAAAATTGAACTCAACAAAAGCTGAATTGTTTGATAAGTCAAAATAAAAGCCTTTTTCTCTATTTTTATTACCATCCGCACCATCTAAATTGAGACAACTACGAATTATTGCGTCAGACAAATAATGAGTATTCGTTTTATTTGCTGGATTTTGACAACATAAAGCACAGGTCATATTAAAATTATATTTGCAGTTATTCTTCTCCTTTTGAAGAAATAACTTTGGTTTTTATATCATAAAGTTCAAAAACTACTTTTGCTTTATTTCTGGTTCTTTTGTCGTCTGAAATGAAATAATCGCAAAATGTAGAGAAATAAGCGTGGCTTGAATCCCATAAACGAGCGTAATTTGACTTCTCATTGTATTTGTCTTTCCAAAAGCCAACTAAATCCAGTATTTCAAAAACACCTGCAAATCGATTATGCAAACTCATTTCTTTTCCATTCGGATGCAATTCAATTCCTTTTTCAATCAATTCTAAAAGAGTAAATCCACCCATTGCTATTTTGTTGGCATCTATTTGGTCGATAACTTCTTTAGGTGAATAGTTGTTTATTCTTAATGGGTCAATATTTAATTGTTCTCTAAACTGTTTCTTTTGTTCTTCAGATGTATTGTTTACCATTTGTTTCATGGAATTTCTTGCAAATGATACTTCGTTAATCGATTGGTAAATGTGAAAAGGCTCATATTTAGTTTTAATAACCTTATTTGAAGGTAGCAATCTTTCTAAATAATGATTCTTCGTGATTTGGCTAATTATCTTAAACCTTTTTGATAGTCTTTCATTCAACTCTCCATTCGTAGAAGCAGTTATTTCATTTGCTTCAAAAATATGCGACATTGAATAATAGAATCTAGTAATATCTCTTTCAGTCAGCTTGTTTAAATCCGAAATCAAAAGAGTTCCTTTTTCTATATCGACTATTATGTTATTGTCTAAATATGCGGTCATTTTAATTACTGCCAACAAGCGGCTAACACCATTAAAGTGGTGTTATTTTTTCTATAACATTTCCATTCTATTAATAATCTAACAAAATAGAACTCGTATTCTTTTTAAACAATACGTAATGTTACGTATTTGGCACGGTAAGTATAAGAAATTTCTGTCAAATTATGTTAAGGGAATCCGTAATAGGTTGGGTGTTCCATATAATAGTGGTAGTTTCGCAAAAATTTAAAACGTAAGTATGAGTCAAGCAAAAGAGAATGATACGGTAAAGGTTCATTATACTGGTAAACTTAAAGATGGTCAGGTGTTCGACAGCTCTTTAGAAAGAGAGCCATTAGAGGTAACCATTGGGCAGGGTATGCTTATTCCCGGCTTTGAAAAGGCTATTATCGGTATGGAACCAAATGAAAAAAAGACGGTAGAAATTTCTAAATCAGAGGCCTATGGAGAGGTTCACAAAGAACTGTTCCATGAGGTTAAAAAAGAACAACTTCCTCCAGACATTAAACCAGAATTGGGTATGCGCTTAAGTTCTCGGTCTAATGACGGACAAGAACATAGTTTTACCATTACAGAGGTAAGAGAAGATTCTATTATCGTAGATGGTAATCACCCACTAGCAGGTAAAGATTTAATCTTTGAACTAGAATTGGTAGAGATCGCTTAAATTAGCAGAACAGCTTATTTTAAGAACTTTAAAATATAAAACCACAGCTAAACGGCTGTGGTTTTTTTGTGTTTTAATAATTCTAGGTCTGGTATTTGGTTAAACTAATTAGTCAAAATTTATTTGGATAGTAGAAACCTAGGCAACTTTCAGCTTATTGATGAAAAGCTTGGTTATGAGCCAAAGTAGTCCCACAGATGGCGCAGTTGCCGGCAGATCCAGATCCTCCTGCACATCCCTTTGGACAGGTATAATGGAAAACACCAGCAGTGTTGTTGTTGGCTCCAGTAGCAAAGGGGGCAGCAGTTGGCGTATTATTTGTATTGGAATGATATGCCTGGTTATGTGCTAAAGGTTTTCCGCATGTTGCACAATTCCCAGCTGAGGCAGAACCACCAGCACATCCATCATTGCAGATATAGTGAAATACCCCCCCAGCAGTTTGAACGGCCTCCGCGCTATTTGCGTTAGAGGTTGCTGCATCTGAAGGCGTATCTGAAACAGAAGATTCCTCAGCTTCCTTTATTTCTGAAATCTGTCTGTTGTCTTTGCAGGCATAGAAAAAAATGACTGAACTAAAAAAGAGAATGGCAAGCTTTCTAAAGTGTTTCAAAATGTTTGTATTTAAGTCTGTAATGAATAAAATCGGATAAATTTAGATCACCAATTATTTGTATTATAGGTTAATGAAAGATATCATTAATTATGTAAACTTAGTTAATTTTTTTATAGCATTAGGTAAATGCTATTTAGATGACAATCACCCACTAGCAAGTAAAGATTTAAACTTTGAACTAGAATTGGTAGAGATCGCTTAAGTAAGCAGATTAGCTTATTCTAAGTCACCACATTAAAACAAACCACAGCTTAACGGCTTTGGTTTTTTATGCTTTTTATTGATGGTTAGTCCAACAGCCCACTTGCTTTATAAATCCGCTCCAACATCGCAAAAGAATTTTTTTCAATATCCCATCTGTTATAATTTCCCGCGGTGGTAATAACCAATAGATTGTTTGTGTTCTCAAAATATATGCGCTGATCGCCATTGCCAAAAGCAGCAGGAACCGTTAAATGGCCATTAGGGGTGTTGATGTCGAGAACCCAAAACTGGTACCCATAACCTCCGCTATTTGGTCTATCAATATGTGAGCTTAACGATTCTTCCACCCATTCCTTAGGCAATAATTGATCTATGCCCCATTTGCCTTTTTGGTGGTATAGGATGGCAAATTTTAGCATATCCCTAGGGGTTAATCTTAAACCAGAGGCCGCTGCAGGCGTATTGGTAGCAGGTGAAATAGTCCATTCGGTATGATGGATATCCAAAGGCTCAAAAAGAGCTTCTTTGGCAAACTCGTGTATATCCTTACCAGAAACCCGTCTTATAATTTCCGCCAACAATTCTGTTGTGCCGCCATTGTATTTCCATTCGGTACCTGGCTCTGCAGTTAAATTTCTACTCAATACAAAACCGATACCATCCCCACTGTTGATCATCTGAATTTCACTGTTTTTCGGATCGGTATAGGGGATAGTTTCATCCCATTCTAAACCAGAGGTCATGGTTAAGAGATGTTTTAGGGTCAATTTTTCACGTCCCTCATTTTTATACTGCCCGTAATCCTCAAAAAAGTCAAACACTGGTTGGTCCACACCTTTTATTTTCCCTTGAGCAATGGCAAGCCCTATACATGCTGAAACCACACTTTTGGAAACAGAGCGCATATCGTGCAGCACAGTATCGTTAAATACAACAACGCCTATATCGTCGCCCCAATTTTGATCGGCTCCTTTAAAATACTCCTCCACTACCAGCTTATCGTCTTTATAAATGAGCAATGAATGTCGGTTAGGATAAAAGCCTTCTCTAATACTATCTAACAATCCGGTTATAATTTCTGTATCGATGCCGACCTCATCTAGAGTGCCTGTAGCAATTTCGGGTTTAGCCGCTTCTGGTTGGATTTCAGTTATGGTTTTAGACTCTTGGCGACAACCATTAAGTAAGAGGATAATACTTGCTAATGCACCTACTACGCGTAATTTTTTCATCTGAAGAATTAATATTTGAAAATTGTAGGAGTTCTTAGTGAGATTGGTTGTAACTAAGATAGGGAATTGTTCGAATCTTTAATAAATGTCACTAGGTAGGAACGTTCTTTAGGTTTAGTTTCTACGGGTACCCAGGGAATCTTTAATGCGGCTCATCATTTCCTTACCAAACCTATTGTTAGGGTTTAGCTCCACCGATTTTTTATAATTGTCATAGGCCTGTTGGTAGTCCCCAGCTTCAAACAAGGCTTCGCCTAAGCTATCATAGACATTAGAACTTTCAGGGTAAGCCTCTACATTCATGCTAAATAGTACGATGGCATCTTCAATGTTGTCAGCACCCAACGCCATATACCCCATTTGGTTTAAAAACTGTTCGTTAAACTCCTCTGGGTAGGCTTTTGTATAGTTAGGATAGGTTTCCAAAAACGCACCTAAACCCTTATTTATATAAAGTCGTTGGAGTTGAAAGTTAAGGTCGGTATATTGGGCGTAGTCGGTCCAACTGCCCATGACGTCTTCCTCAGGAAACACAAGATCCATCAGTCGCCTAGAAATTCCAATGCCATTATGGCTATTGGCAAAATAAACGAATCCCTTTTGCTGTGGCCTAGAGGCTAAAAAGAATGCCTTAAAGGCACCGTTATCGCCCCAATGCCAAAAGAGAGTATCCTTATCAACCAAATTTAGTCCCACGCCCAACCCCCAAGCCATAGATTGGTTGCTGTCTTCCCACCAAACCTGGGGAGTCATCATCGAGTTTACCAACTTAGCTTGTATGTGTTTTGGCTGCAATAATTCTTGTATAAACTTGGCATAATCGGTGGCCGTGGTATGCAAGCTATAGGCGGCATTGGGCTCTTGGGGTTTAAATTTGTGCTGTGGGCTTAAATCCCTAGCATGGCCTACTGCATAATTACTGCTATCGGACACTACCATAAAACTGCGGTCCATCCCCAATGGTTTAAACACCTTTTGGTTTGCTAAATCCGTTAGAGAGGCATCTGTGATCTGTTCCATTACCTTCTGCAGATACACAAAGCCTTCCCCCGAATAGCTAAATTTTAGTCCGGGTTGAAACCTCAGATTTACAGTATCTAACTGTCGATTTCTGCGCCAATTGGGTAGTCCTGAGGTATGGCTTAAGACCATGCGGGCGGTAATCTCTTTATAATGCTCGTTATGGGAAATGTCGTGGTAATTGTAATAATCAGACAAGGGTTTATCTAAATCCAATGTCCCTTCCTCCACCAATTTTAGGGCACAATAAGCCGCAATACATTTTGTAAGTGAAGCTGCCTCAAAAATAGTATTTGCATCTATGCTGTCTTTGCTGTCCCAGTTCTTAACTCCCAAGGCATTGTTGTAAAGGGTGTTTCCATCCTTAAAAATGGCTATGGAAATTGCTGGTATATCGGCGCTGTCTTTTAATTGTAGTAATACCTCATCGGTGATTATGGGTGCTTCAATCTCTGCTTGCTCTGACTTTTGGTTACAGCCAACAAACAGAACAATTGCCAAACTAGAAATTGTTTGTTTTAGAAAAGTGATGAATTTCATAAGAGTGATTTTGATTGATGAATCTTGTTAAAAAGATAGAATTTTTTCAATCGATATCCATAAATTCCAATATACTTTCTAAGGTTTCCTTTTGTTGTAGTTCCCTACTGATGTTCGCCTTATCATCCCCTAATTGAAATCCATAATACCCAAATTGGGAGTGGTTGCCGCCTTCAATACGTTTAAACTCCGTTTTTTCTGGCAGCATGGGTTTATTTTTTAGCATGGTCGCTTCATCAGCGACGCCGTCATTGGTACCATAAATTTTTAGTATCGGTAAGGTTTGATCGGCAAGTGAAATATCCCTTGGATGGGTAGTGCCTATTAATATGAGTTTGTCAATCGCATCTGGATTTTCATAAACAAATTGAGCCGCCATTTTTCCACCTTGGGAATGACCCGCCAAAATATAGGTCATTGTGCTATTTTTGAGAATATCCAATTCTTTTATCTTATTATAACCCATAGTAGCTTGCCGCCACGGCATTTTTATAAGATAAACTTTTACGTTGTTTTCAGCTATGTTTCTACAGAGAGGAATATAGGCTTTAGGTTGTACTAAAGCCCCAGGAAAAAATATGAGTGTTGAATTATAATAAGCGGTTGGGGTGTAGGAATAGAAATCGGAAGTGTTGTGGAAAGTTAATTGGTCATCGCTTTGCATGAGGCTATTTTCAACATTATGGGCTTGCATTGAATAGAATTGCCATAGCATAAAAGCAATTCCCGCTAAAACCCAAAGCATCCGTAACTTCTTTCTAATAGACCATTTTCTTTTGTTGTTTTTCATGATGATTTTTGACTATAGCCAATGAAAAGTTAGCAATCCATGCATTTATAAACTAAGATATCAAAATACTTGGTTTTAATAGTTCAAGCAGAGAGGGATATGCTCAATCGCCTTGATAGATTCTAATATCAATAGAATATTTTAATAATTGTAGATGTCCTATTTTTTCGGAAGGTTAAGTGCTTTAAGAATTAAATCTATCCCCAACTTAAGTACTTCCTTGGATTGTTGGTTGTTAAGGCCACATACATCTTTCGTAACAATGATGGGCTCTATCCCCATAAGTACCGTAAACAGGTCAATAAGTTTGACTTTATCTTCTTTAGGCAAGTCCAAATTCTTAAAAGCCAGGCCCAGGGTCTTTTTACGTCGGGCACCACGTTTATTTTTAGCATCATTGGAGGCTATGGCAATACCGAGGTATTTTCGGAAAGCAGTCTCGTTATCCAAGGCTAGATCGTTATAATAGTCCTGTATGCCCAATATGGTTTCATTGATATCCACCTCACCCAGGTCGGTTATAATCGTTTCAGGCGGAAGGACTGAAAGATCTAAACCAGCTTCGTGCAACAACACCTCCACATTAGAATAATAGCGGTAGATCGTTGCTCGGGATACCCCTGCTCTATTGGCAATTTCATCGAGGTTGACGTTATGCCCGCTTTTAAGGAAATATTGGGCACTTTCAATAATTTTCTCACGGGTTTCTAACTTTTGGTTCACCCTGCCAGATTGAATGTAATCCTCTTTCATGAGACAAATATCTTATAAAATTTGGAGAATAAAAAATTTCCTCCTATGTTTGTGAGACAAAAATCTCATAAAATGGAAACAACTAAGTCAAAATGGGTATTGGGGCACAAAGTAACCCCTTACGATACCACGGGCGATTACGATTTAATGATGGGAGAAACCCCTGCCAAAGTGCCCGGGCCACCTCCACATTTACATCAATCGTTTAAGGAAGTATTTTTAGTCGTTGAGGGCGAAATGGATTTTATAGTAGATGGTGAGGCCAAAAAAATTTCAGCCGGAGAATCTATAGATATTCCGCCAAACACCTTGCATACCTTCGGAAACAATAGCGACAAACCCTGCAAATGGATAAACATCCACAGTCCCAAGGGATTTAGGGAATTCTTTGAAAGTCTTGGTGTGGAAGAGTCAGATCCAGAAGCCCAGCAAAAGTCGGTTGCCCAAGAAACGATTCAGAAAGTTTTACAAACTGCTGCCGATTATGATATGATCATCAAGCTTTAACAGCGAGGTATTAGTTGTAACTTAAAAAGTACCTCTTCCCCACTTACCCCATTTGTTTTAGCAGTGTTTCCAACCGATCAAAATTCTCCTCATTCTTTTCAGGCACGAAGTTGAGGAGTTTGTTTTTCACCTCTGCAGAGTAGAATTTCATAATAAAAGAAAGTTTCGAACTACTTTGATCCATTTCCTCAATTGTAATAAGCATTTGAAAATAGGGTTGGGTGATACGATCCCAAGCAATCAAATTAGGTGGATCTATTTTTAGAAAAACCACTTCGTTTTCATAATTGCCAACTTCAGGACCGTGCATGGTAAATTTCCAATTACCCCCTACCCTAAAATCGAATTGATGAAAGGTATTGGTAAATCCGTTCGGACCCCACCATTGCTTGAGATTATCAGGATTGGAGAAGGCTTCAAACAACTTAGATGCCGTGCAATTAAAAACCCGACTGGAAACTATTTCGGTTTCAGGATGCGGTTCAAGAAGTTGTTTCATAAAAAGTCTTTATTGTAAAGCTAGTTTTGGTTTATTTTCCATCATGAATTAATCAACCTTTTTAAAGGTAAGCTCCACACCAGAAGGATTAGAAAGATAAAGACCATTTTCTCCAATTGAATAAGTAGTTACACCACGTAAGGCCCTCAAAAATTCATCCTCCTTATTACCTTCTGCACAAGCCATTTTTGTAGTGACAATATTGGTAAACCTGAGAATGTTGTTTTCAAAGAATACGGTACCGTTCATTCTATTACAACCAGCATAGCCCAAAAATGTATTTTGGGTGGTATTGATTTCCAAATAGGGAAATTCATTCGCAAAATCATCAGTGGTCACTTTTTCAGAATTAATGGTACTAAGCGACCAAATATCGTTCAATCGATAGTCTGTCACATAGGTCCCGCAGCCATTCACTTTGGTAAATTCCTTCTCCTTGGTTGATTTATATTCCACCGTTACCTGGTAAGGAAAAGCCTCGCCAGACATAGCATTGGTACAGCTGCCCTGCTTAATTTGTATGACCAGGTTGGCCGATTCTGTGTTTATGGTATATCGAGATACATTGGCATCCATAGCCTTAACTGGTTTTGTAGAGGGGGTGATAATAGAATCTGTGGGTGTTTTAAAAACGATTTTATTATTCATCAACTCCAAGCTCCAAAATGGTTCGGTACCAGTAGCTTTAAAATAGGTATCCGTTTCCACAAACGCCTTTGTATTGTCTTTCATTACCTCAACTTTAATAGCTGTACTATCCTCGGGTAATGAGTCAGTTTCAGTTTGTGATTTTTTATTGTCACCACAACCTAAAATCAAAAGAAATAATGGACCAAGCAAGGCTAGAAATACATTTTTATAAGTGGACATGTTCATTTTAAATTGTTTGAATTTGAAAATTACAAAAAGGCACCATAGGTTGTATGGTGCCTTCCTCATAATAAATGATTGGTAAATTGAAAAAATCAATTGTGTATTGTACCTATAAAGATACTAATTTAAATTGGGTTGTGGTGTTAAACGCAGATAAGGTTTTATTTCTTTATAGCCTTTTGGAAATAATTCTGGTATTTGCTCATTGGTTACCGCAGGTACGATCACACACTCGTCGCCCACATTCCAATTGGCAGGTGTTGCTACCTTATGGTACGCCGTTAATTGAAGGGAATCAATCACCCTTAACAATTCATCAAAATTCCTTCCTGTAGAGGCAGGATAAGTGATGATCAATTTCACTTTTTTATCGGGATCTATTACAAATACTGAGCGTACGGTTGCTTTTTCGCTGGCGTTTGGGTGAATCATATCATATAATTCTGAAACGTGGCGGTCCTCATCGGCCAGGATGGGGAAATTAACCGTTGTATTTTGGGTTTCGTTAATATCGTTCACCCAATCTTTGTGTGATTCTAATCCATCCACACTAAGCGCTACAACTTTTACATTGCGCTTATCGAATTCTTTTTTGTATTTAGCTACTGTACCAAGTTCTGTTGTACAAACCGGCGTATAGTCTGCTGGATGTGAAAATAAAACACCCCAGCTATTGCCCAACCATTCGTGAAAATTAATGGTTCCTTCCGTAGATTCTGCTGTAAAGTTTGGGGCTGTATCCCCTAGTCTTATAGTTGCCATAGTTATTGATTTTTAAATAGTTAAATTCCTACCAATTTAGTAGATTACTATAATAATCGAAGGTAGTGCTTTTCTTTTAAAATAAGCTTAAGAAAATGTTAGGATTATACTATTTTATAAACCAGCCTGATAGGTTAGGTGAATCCCCGCATACCAATTACGTGGATTACCAGGATAATAGAAGCGTGGAAGATTGGTTCCGAAGCCAAGTGCATTAATTTGAAGTTGGGACGCATAGGCCTTATCCAATGCATTATTGATCCCGCCATATACATTTAGAAATAATTGGTTAAATAAGGTTGTTTTAAAACCTAGCTTGGCATCAACTAACCCATAGGAATCGCTAAAAAATTGATTGGCGTCATTTACAGGCATATCACCAATATGGTTATAGGATAAACGACCATAAAAGCCCGAATAATTTAACAACTGTAGCTGAAGATTATACATATGATTAGGGGTGCCTGTTACCCGATTTCCGCTAAAATCGTTATCGGCATCCACAAAATCTGTGAATTCGTAGTCGTTTAGGCTTAAGGCTCCCAAAAATTGTAGTTGGGTGTTGGCATTTTTCCAAAGGGTACTACTTAAACTCAATTCAAGTCCATTATACCGAGCCTTTCCTGCATTTATCGCATAAAAATTATCATCAATAGTACGTCGACTGACCAAGGAATTGGTCACTTTCATATGGTATAAAGACAATTCAGCTTTCAGGTAGTTTTTCCATTGAAAGCGAGAACCGATTTCAAAATTCCATCCAACTTCCGGGTTTAAATCTGGATTAAATACCCCTTCAGGCAATAGAGTTTCTGCTGTAGTTGGGTTTGAGTAACCATGGCTTATATTCCCAAATAACCTAAAACTTTCACTTAGTTTTGAGACAATCCCGATCTTGGGTGAAACCAGCAAATCAAAAGAATAGCGGTTCGGATAATCATCCACAGAATTTTGAAGGTCTCTAAGCTGGTATTCGGTTTTATTCACATTTAATCCAAGAACTACTTCTGTGGCTTCAGAAACACTCCATCGACCTTCAGCAAACAGATTAATATAATAACGTTTTTCTCGTAAATTGGTTAACATCTCTCCTTTAACACTGCCTGTACCCGGAGGAAAGGAGGCATAAAGGTTTTCAAAGGTTTTTGGTTTGTACCTATCGTAAAAGCCTTCTAGGCCAAATGAGTAATTGAACCTCTTCTGCAATAAATCAATATGATTTTCGTACCTGCTCCTCAGCCCCATTCCTTGGGTAGCCTCTTCTAAAATATTAAATGGCCTTGGTTCTTCATTGGTTTTTGAATTCAGAAATATAGAGCTTACCCAGCTCCCTGATTGTTCAAAATAATGCCGCCAACTGAGCCCTAAAATCAAAGCTTGGGAATCTTCATAGGCCTCTGCCCTTCCCCATACAAATGCAGCACGTTCTGGTGATTCTTCAAAATCATCACGATCTAAAGAACTCGGTATGCCACCAAATAAATCAACATATGAGGCTAATAAAGTTAGACTGTTTTTTGCGTCTAAAGTCCATCTTGAAGTGAGCGTTAAAGTTTTCCTATCGTAGGAATTATTCTCCCTGAATCCATCCGACAAGGTTGAACTATAAAGCACATTAAATCGTGCATCATCCAAAGAAAAAGAGGTGTTGGCCAAATATTTTTGATAGCCAAAACTGCCTGCTTCAAAAGAACTTGAAAGTTTGGTGGATTGTCCATTTCCAAAATTGGGTTGTAACAAAATTGTTCCTCCGAGCCCAACTCCGAACGTACTTGCAGACGGGCCTTTTATCACAGAGATTCCCGCTAAACTTGATAATTCCAAATCTTCGATGGCGGATTCCCCGTTACCATCGGTTAAGGGGATATCACCAAAATACGCCCTAATATTGGCTGTACCGAAAAGACTTCTGGCACCTATCCCCCTAATGCTGATTCGGCTGGTATTCAATGTACCAGATTGCATAAACACACCTGGCAATGTATTTAAAATACTATTGTAAAAACTTGAATTATAAAGTTGTAACTCTTGGGAGGAAATCTGAGATATCGCCTGAACACTGTTAGTTTTGTTGTAACCCAAACTTAGGGCCGTAATAGTAACTTCTTCTAATTGCCTATAATCCTCTTCAAGTTGTATAAGCAAAAAGACAGCTTCTTCCTCAACCTTAATTTGTTTTGAAAGATATCCATTGGCCTCCACAACTAAATCACTTCTAAATTCAATTGAGAAATTTCCGTCCCAATCTGAAATTGCAAGTTCGAGTGAATTTAGGGTTGAGATTTTAGCATGGGCAATCGGCATGCCGGTATTAAAGTCAATAACTCGTCCACTGATTTGGTTTTGACTGTACAGCAGTGGACAATTCAAAAAAGAAAGGATGAAAATTACGGCAAGTAAAAAATGCTTTTTCCTAGAGTTCAATCACTTGATTTTAGATAGGTGACAAAATTCAAAAAATACTATCAATAAATAGTAATAAATACAAATTATGTTACACAATACACCCAAAAAATACTCTCAATCCTTAAATTTGTAGTTCGATAAAATGCATAAGAAATGAGCTACAGAATTGAGAAAGACACTATGGGAGAAGTGCAGGTTCCTGCTGATAAATTGTGGGGTGCACAAACAGAAAGGTCACGCAATAATTTTAAAATTGGTCCAACAGCCTCCATGCCCTTAGATGTGGTTTATGGCTTTGCCTATCTTAAAAAGGCAGCGGCCTATGCCAACCATGAGTTGGGTGTATTATCTGAGGAAAAAAGAAATCTTATCGCCCAAGTATGCGATGAAATCTTAGAAGGGAAATTAGATGATCAATTTCCATTAGTAATTTGGCAAACAGGCTCTGGCACCCAGAGCAATATGAACGTTAATGAGGTTATTGCACACAGAGCACATCAATTACAAGGTAAAACCATAGGTGAAGGTGAAAAAACCATTTTACCCAATGACGACGTTAATAAATCCCAATCGTCTAATGACACCTACCCAACAGGAATGCACATTGCTGCCTATAAAAAAATTGTAGAAACTACTATTCCCGGGGTACTGCAACTGCGCAATACCCTCCATAAAAAATCCCTTGAATTTAAGGATTGTGTGAAAATTGGCCGTACCCATCTTATGGACGCTACACCGCTCACTTTAGGCCAAGAATTTTCTGGCTACGTATCCCAACTAGATCATGGCATTAAAGCATTAGAAAACACCTTACCACATCTATCTGAATTGGCCTTAGGTGGAACTGCAGTAGGGACTGGCTTAAATACCCCCGAAGGTTATGATGTGTTGGTTGCAAAATATATAGCTGAATTTACCGGCTTGCCTTTTGTAACGGCAAAGAACAAATTTGAAGCCTTGGCGGCCCATGACGCCATTGTAGAATCGCATGGTGCCTTAAAGCAATTGGCAGTTTCCCTAAACAAAATTGCCAATGACATTAGAATGATGGCATCAGGACCACGAAGTGGAATTGGCGAAATAATTATACCTGCAAATGAGCCAGGAAGTTCCATTATGCCAGGAAAGGTTAATCCAACTCAATGTGAGGCATTAACGATGGTTTGTGCCCAAGTAATGGGTAATGACGTAGCCATAACCATTGGTGGCACCCAAGGCCATTACGAATTGAATGTCTTTAAACCATTATTGGCCTATAATATTCTTCAGTCTGCCGAATTGTTAGGAGATGCCTGCAAAAGTTTTGACGAGCATTGTGCCGTTGGAATTGAACCTAACAAAAAAGTGATTGAAACATTATTGAATAACTCTTTAATGCTGGTAACAGCATTGAATACTAAAATCGGTTATTACAAGGCGGCTGAAATTGCTAATTCAGCCCACAATAATGGAACTACCTTGAAAGAAGAAGCCGTAAGATTAGGTTATGTCACCCCAGAGCAATATGACGAATGGGTGCGACCTGAAGATATGGTTGGTAGCTTAAAATAAATACACTAACCTCCTTACGCCAGTGGTAAACCACTGGCGTAATTTTTTAACCAATCGAAATGACAGTACTAATCATAAACATTAAGCAGTTAGTTCAGGTAAGGCAAAACAATGTAACTGTGGTTAAGGGCAAGGATATGGCTGATTTACCAGTTTTGGAAAATGCCTATTTAATGATAGAGCATGACACCATTGTGGAATTTGGGCCAATGTCTGAATTAGATGAAATAGAAGCAGATGAAATTATAGATGCTAAAGATAGAATTGTATTGCCAACTTGGTGCGATTCGCATACCCATGTAGTATATGCCGGTAATAGGGTTGGTGAATTTGAGGACCGAATCAATGGCTTGAGTTATGAAGAAATCGCATCCCGAGGCGGCGGTATTTTAAATTCAGCCAAACTGTTGGCAGAGACGTCTGAACAAGAGCTCTATGAACAATCGATTAAACGGATTCATAAATTAATTCGCCTAGGTACTGGTCTTTTGGAAATTAAATCCGGATATGGATTAAGCCTTGATGCCGAATTGAAAATGCTCAGGGTTATCAGAAAAATTAAGAAGGAACTTCCGATCACTGTTAAAGCCACTTATTTGGCCGCTCATGCTGTTCCAAAGGAATATAAGGATAATAAATCGGCTTATGTTGATTTGGTGGTCAATGAATTCATCCCAACGATTGCCAAAGAAAAATTGGCAGATTATATCGATGTCTTTTGCGAAAAAGGATATTTTGATGTAGAGGATACTGAAAAAATTCTGAAGGCTGGTGTCGACCATGGGTTAGTCCCTAAAATCCATGTGAATCAATTTAATATCATTGGGGGTGTTGAGGCAGCCGTTCGACATAATGCTCTATCTGTGGATCACCTTGAATTGTTAGATGACAATGATTTGGAACATTTAAAAGGAAGCAGAACAATGCCTGTAGCCTTGCCTGGCTGTTCTTTCTTTTTGAGCATACCATATACACCTGCCAGAAAAATAATAGACAATGGCCTTCCCATTGCACTTGCAACAGATTACAACCCAGGTTCAGCACCAAGTGGAAACATGAATTTTGTGGTGAGCGCGGCCTGCATAAAAATGAATATGACACCGGCTGAGGCTATTAACGCAGCTACAATCAATGGTGCTTATGCCTTAGGAGTTTCTAATCAATACGGTAGTATTTGTAGAGGGAAAAAGGCCAATGTTATGATTACCAAAGAAATTCCCGATTACCGATACCTCCCCTATTCGTTTGGGGAAGATTGTATCGACAAAGTACTCGTACACGGTATGATTTGGGACTTATAAAATTAAAAAACCTGCCTCTAAGGCAGGTTTTTTATTGCTATCAATCAATTATTAGTTCGAATCAATTTTTATCTCAACGTGAATTCAGTTGTAGAAATCAATTCTTTTTCATTAAAGACATTCACTACGTAACGTCCTTTTTCAAATTCATCGTTTGGAGAAACGAATTCACAAATATTTAAACTACGGTTTTCATAGTTGAATTTGCTGACGACACTATAGTTGATGGTAGTTTCATCAAACTGGATTTGTTCGTTTGCTCCTAATATATTTTGCTTTGGATCTAAAACTTGAACGTAAAGTTCTTTATTTCCAGGACCTACTAATGCATTTTTAGCAACAGTAAAACATACTCTAATTTTATCACTTCTACCTGCTCTCTCAGTTGGAATTAATTTTCCAGAGCTTCTTTCGATAACTCCAAATCCTTTAAGACCTACTGTTTGAAGAACAGCGGCATTTTCCATAACTTCAGATAATTCTGTGTTCTGTACTAATAAGGAATCAGTAAACATAGTTCTTTCAGCTAATTGAACTTTTGTACTATCTAAAGATGTAGCCAATAATTCATTATCAACTTTAAGTTGCTCATTTTCGGCTAATAGCTTATCCATTTCTACTTGTAACGAATGGAACTTTTCTTTGTATCTCCAAAGACTGTTTACGCTGTTCTGTGAAATTTTTAAAGAATCCATAAGATTTTGAATTCTTCCTCTCGCTGCTACTAACTCTTCGTTAGTAACTTCATTTTCGCTAATTGCTTGGTCATACTGAGCAGCCATTTCGCTCAATTCGTTCATTACTTCTTGTTTTTCTTTAACAAGAGTAGCTTCAGTTTCTTTTTTGTCACTGTAGAGTTTGGAGGTATAGAATGCTGTACCTAAAAACAGGGCCAATAAGATACCGATTACAATTTTTAAACCTGTGCTTGCGCCTTTGTTTGTATCTTCCATGAATTTAAATTTTAGTTTTAGTTTTGATACATGTTAATTTTATAACCATTTTTGTAAATGTAAGAACAATAAAAACTGCCCTTATGAATATTTTCCATAAAAATTCTCCAAGTTAATGGAACGTTTTAATCTTTTGAAAGAGTCCGATTTAGAGGCTCTTGTTGTTCAAAGACGTAACGAAATTAAATTCGGAGAACAGTTACATTTTCTTACTGATTCACATTCTATATACGAGGAGATTAAATCTTTGGATGTTTCTTATGTAATTTTTGGTATCAAAGAGGATTTAGGAGTACTTGCTCATTACGGTAATGCCGGGACTTCACGGGCTTGGGATGCCACTATCAAGGTTTTATTGAACATTCAAAATAATGCTTTTTTGAAGTCTGAAAAAACTTTGATATTAGGTCATTTTGATTTTTCAGACTATCCAAATAAACTTGAGAAATGGCATGACAATCCAAAAAAATGGATAAAAAAAGCTAGAAAATTGATTTGTGAAATTGACAAACAGGTGACGTATTTAACCCAACTAATTGTTAGTGCCGGTAAAATACCAATTGTTGTAGGAGGCGGGCAGAATAATGCTTACGGATTAATAAAAGGTACCGCCTTGGCAAAAAAATCACCAATCAATTCCATAAATTTTGACGCCCACCCTGATTTTAGACCCGAAGAAGGCAGGCATAGTGGAAATGGGTTTAGTTATGCCTATGCCGAAGGGTTTCTTAAGAATTATTTTGTCTTTGGTTTACATGAAAACTACACCTCAGACATTATTCTTAGAACCATTAAAAAAATCAAAGCCATTAAATATATCACCTTCGAAGAATTGCGTATCCGTAAGGAAATAGCCTATAAGAAAGCCATTGAATTGGCCATTGAACACGTTAACAACACTTACTTTGGTCTTGAAATGGATTGCGATGCCATACAAGGCATACCTAGCAACAACAAAACTCCTAGTGGATTTACTATTTTAAAAGCTAGAAATTTTATCCATCAAATAGGGCAAGAATCTAATGTCGCCTATTTCCATATTTGTGAAGCTGCCCCAGATGATAATGATAGCCAAGATGTTGGAAAGCTGATCAGCTTTCTAATAACAGACTTCATAAAGGCTCATGGCAATTGAGATTATTACATATAAACCAAAATTTAGAAAACATTTTTACGAGCTGAACATTGAATGGCTTCAAAACTATTTCTATGTTGAGCCTTATGATGAGGAGGTATTATCTAAACCAGAAATTTACATACTGGATAAAGGCGGTGATATTTTATTTTTAATGGATAATGGAACCGTTGTCGGTACTTCTGCCCTAATGCCCACAGCTGATAAAGATGTAATGGAATTAACCAAAATGGCCATCGAACCCAGTCAACGTGGCAAGAAATTTGGCAACTTATTACTGAAAGAAACCATAGATTACGCCAAAGGAAAAAATTTGAAGGAGCTTATCCTGTATTCCAACCGCATATTGGAAAACGCTATCCACCTTTATCGCAAATTTGGCTTTATTGAGGAACCCCTTGAAGCAAATTTACCCTACAAAAGAGCTAACATTAAAATGCGATTAAAATTGCACTAATTATCCCCTTCTATTGCCTTAAGCGAATCTAGTTTCCTTTGAAGTTTGTCAATTTCTTTTTGGTTGGAATTTACTCTAGGCAAAGTTTTTAGGCTGTCAGCTTCAGGAGTAATTACATCCAAAGGTTCGGTTTTATCTGAATAAAATTCCCCTATACCTTCACTAGATCTCCAAGCTTCATTTAATTGATCATAAACCTGTTTATCCCATTGGCTAGGGTGTTTAACATCAATCCAAACAACATCCCTATATTCACTATCAATCAAAGCCAAATCTGGAGTTGCGGCACCGTCAAAATTTTCAGAATCTTCCCGTACTGCCGAAATTGTTCCGAGAAAAAACAAGCGGCGTCTATCTGCAATATCTTTTATATAGGGCCTAAATTCAACCGGTCGGTTTACGGACCAATCGAATTCCTTACGCGACTCTATAACTTTTAAAGGCATTGCAGAAACTCCAGCGTAACCTTGTTTCTTACTAGCATGGTCATAATAATAAAGTTTATCTGTTCCATCTGCAGGAATGAATACTGAAAATGTTAAACTAGTTCGTTCATCACCGACCGGCTCTAAACCGAACCAATGGTATAAACCAGTATAGGCATCTACGCCCACATCCGAGAAATCAAAATCAGTTACAAAAGGTTGCTGGTTTTGATCTTGCGGCAAATCTGGAATTTTTACGGCAGTTTCCATATTCCAAGGCAGTGGGTCACTAAAACCTCCAATGAATTTTAAGGATTCTGCTTGTAAGCGAGATATCTTTTCAGCAACAGTATTTTGTTTGGTTAAATAAGGATAAGACCTCATCTCTTCTGGGCTTATATAGGTACCCTTTCCAATAAATAGGCGTTCCACATAGTCCATAAAATCGTGTTCTCCGTTTTCTATTACCATCACGCCACCAAAAGATGGGTATGGAAAGAAAAAACCTTTCCATTTAATCAAGGAAACTACTTCCACCCATTTACCCTCATCATTTTTCATATAGTAGGTGTCACTTGGCTCCATGGTGAAATACTGCCAAGGATTGAACCGCTGAACCACTGCATTATAAGTGTTCCTGCTAAACTTTAGTGATTCTCCAATGGAAAATGTTACCGGAATTCGATTTTCACTAGAAAAACGTGGAAAGGGAGTGGTACTCGACACTGCAAAAACCTCTTCAGTATTATCATTTATACGTTGCCAAACATATTTTTCACTTGGTTGTATTGCCATGGTCCATTTATTTTCCCCATCTACCCTAACCAAATGCGGTAAGGATACATCCTTGGTTTCCCCAACACTTTCGTTAGCCATAGAAAAAATATTCCTCAAAGGTTGAATACGTTCATTTCGTGTAAGCGGCAACTCGTTTATTTCAACTTTGTTTAAATGGGTAAACACATTATAGGTTTTCATAAAATCATAGAGGCCCAAATGCCAACCAAATATGTAAAGGATACCAAAAAAAACTATTAAAATCCCTAAAATAGCCAACCTTCGTCCGACCCCTAATGCATTTCTGAACGATCTTAGTCCAAAGTAAAGTACCACCAAACTTAGAAGTAAGATAAAAATGTATCTTCTTATGAAAAGAAGCGCCGGTTGGTAATCATCTCTAAGAAGGAACAAAGCGATTAAAAGAATGAGTACAACAATAACAGTAATTGTCTTTTGCCGTTTCCCCCTATGCCAATAACGTTTAATCATAATACTGTGCTTCTATTATTTTAAATACCCTTTATCCTTAAGTCGTTCCCTTGCACTCTTTTTTTGCTCTGGCGTTTCCTCAATTTCTTCTTGTGCCTCCTCTACTACCTTGGGTGTTGGCGCCGTTAAATCGTCGAGATAGGTTTTACCTTTTTCTATGGTTTTCTCAACAGCATCCTCAAATGATTCTGCTTTTGTATCGAGTACCTCTTCTGAAGTTATAATGAAACCAGCCAAATAGGTTCCTAGAATTGTGCCGACTATACAAGAGGCAAAAATTGAAATTGTAGCCAAGTCTATAGGCACTAAAAACCTTAGTATAAGTATTCCAAAAAGGAACAACACACTGACATAAATTAACCGCAATAAAAAATGCTGTTTATAGACAAACCCTTTGGGGTTATGCTCACTCATTTGAAGCTTTTTGGCATACATCATACCATTGAAAAACCTATATACCCTATTACTACGAGATTCCGTCCAATACAGAAATGCCCCAAAAAGGATGGAAAGAATGAAGATGATTATTTCTAGTGTCATAATGTTTTATTTGGTTCAAGGCTGTTGTGTCGAATTATACTAGATTAGTAGTTAACTATCTGATTTTGTTACGAATTTGTTCTATAACCCAATCTTGAAATGAAGGTTCCCAATCTTTAAATTTTTTATAAAAATCCTCCTTTAAATACCAAAACAGATGTAACACATCCTTTGGTGCAATACGTGTAAGCAATCTCCATATCAAATCTTGATCATGTGGTTTCAATGAGGAATGCGGTTGGTGAAGTGCCACATACATTTCTGGATCAACCATATCATTGATTTTGTATTGATTGCTTCGTTCCAATCGCTCCAAATACAATTCAACACCAGAAACTTTTTTAAGAACTGCAACCTCAACCTTATTCAAATAGCGTTTAAAAAGGATGTTATCATCCAAAATATCTTTTATCGGATGTTCCTTTTCCTTGAGATTTTCAAAAAACATAAATTTCTTGATACGCTCGTAACGTTCTGTATCAACCACATAATTTAGCTTACATTCAATGATATAATGATCTTTCAGTTTAGTAATCAATTCTGGTTGATCAATATGATAAATTAGGACATCATGAATTGTATCCTTGATTGCTTCACCATAAGACTCTTTATCTTCAAAAACTAAAATTGGAGTAATAAAACCACGCAGTACATACACACCTCCAAATGCTTTGGTATAAAACGATTCGGGCTTAAACAACAATTCATTTAAAGAGAAATCGCGATGCCTCAAATCACCATGTTCAATAGCTGAGTCTAATATTTCTTTATGAATGGACTCATCAATAAAATTGTTAGACGTATTAAATTTCTCAATAAGGGCCATTTGTCTTGCCTGTATTTTATCCATATTGTTTGTAATCCTAAATTGGATAAAAACTTTATCGTATTTCAGCACATCCATCGGATCAATAAACGCATCTATACCTTGGTCGAAGTCTAGGCAAATGGCTGAATCTCTAGTAATATCATTAATTTTTTGACCATGGGTAGTAAAAACCAATTTCATCAATTCTGTATCAAAGGAATGAAAAGGCTGTGCTATTGAAATATCATTCTGAAGTGGAGAAATTATAATACCTTGAGGATTTGCTTCGCCGTTATTCAGATAATTCTCGACTCCCTTTTCCTCAGCTATCTCTGGACTCCACCCCATACCATCCACACTAAACTCTGAGAGTTTGGTTGGCTTAAAACCCAAAAGTTTTAAACAATCATTATATCGATCCACCAGTTTACCATTAACCTTTAGAAAGTCTTGTCGGTAAATATTGGCTTTTACTAATTTTTGCATTTATTCCTACTCCATTAATTTTTGAATTTGTGCGTATTGAAGTAATATAACCGTTTTAGCATCTACAATTTCGCCGCTTTCAATTTTTGAAACGGCTTCTGAAAATGGCATTTCCAGCACCTTTATATCTTCGTGCTCTTCTGCAACCCCGCCTCCTTCTGAAACCTTCATATCATCGGTATAAGGAGCTATGAAGTAATAGATTTTCTCAGTTACGGCTGCTGGCGTCATAAAGAGTTCCATTACTTTTTTTACACTCTCGACACGATAACCAGTTTCTTCCTCAATCTCCCGAATCATTGATTCCTCAACAGTGGAATCTTTTTCTTCTATCACTCCTGCCGGTGTTTCAATCATAAAACCACTTTCGTTACCATTCAATAAGGTCGGCACTCGGAATTGATAGTTTAAAATAATGGTTCCTTTATCTTTATTATATAAAAGTACCGTTGCACCATTTCCCCGGTCGAATACTTCACGGTTCTTTTCAACCCATTTTCCGCTTTGCAATTGATAACCAAAGGTTACTTCATATAATTTATATACCCTATCGGATAAAATTTTCTGACTTAAATCTTTAACTCTATCGCTCATATAGCTAATATCACTTTTTAATACATTTTATCATTTAATCTCCTTGCTGCTTCTTTTTCTATTTCAATCTGGGAGATACGATTGTCAACTTTTCTATTGAAATCTGTATCCGCAATGGTAGCAACATTATCTAAATAACGGATGACTTCTTGTTTGCGGATATCACTAAAATCTAGGCCTTTCATATTATCACGCATCAATTCTCTCAACATGCCTAATTTGGTGTCATAATCTTTTTTGAAATAGTTTTCAGGATTTTCAAACCAACTTTCCTCTAAATCAAAGTCGGTTAACCTTAGGGATATTGCAGATTGTATATTTCGAACATCCCTTGAAGAGAAAAATGGAAAAACAGACTGGATTTCTTTAAAAAGCTCGGCGAAGAATAAATGATCGGAGTCAGCATATCTATTCGATATCGTTTGGACAACCTGCTGAACCCGCTCCTCTTGAGCCATTACCTTTTTATCAAGTATCTCACCCATATTCTTTGCAAACCCTTGGTCCTGAAGGTATTTATAATCTCTAGGTCCACTCATGTTTACAAATCCTGGCAAAGTCGCTTCAATTTTCTTCCACCACAAATAATCTTGATCAAGAAAATCGTGTGTTGTTCTAGCACCATCAATCTTAAATCTTCCCTGTACTCTTGAAATGACTGCCTTATCAAGCATTTCTGGTAAATTGGTAAATAAACCAATGGAGCTATTTCCATAATTTACAGCATATGCTCCTTCAGTATAGCGCAGGAAAACACCAATTACCTCTTTAACACCGGCCGAAACGCCTTGTGCTGTTCTTTCTTGCAAATTATTCTCAGCATCATCTATTGGTGCAAAAATGATGCGGGTAGGATCTTGCATCGGTTTCATCCATTCCACCATTTTTTCTGCTGAACCACCTTGAAAGGTGCTTATTAGAGTATCAGGCATTGGATGAAATAGAAATGGAAGTTCAAGAGTTTCACATAATTCCTTCAAGCGGGTGGCAATAGCCGCGATTAACATACTTTTTCCTGTTCCCGGAATACCATAACCCATAAAAACTGGCATAAAACCTCCCAATTCTTGAAATGGATTTTTTCTAACTGTAAAATCGTAACTCAATAAACGCTCGGTCAGACGACGTGCAAAATGCTTGGCATCCTTATTACCAACTATTTGATCGAACCTTACAGCATTGAATTCTACGCTGGCAGCCGTTCCTGATAAAACATTTTCCCAACCAGAAATTGCAAATTCAGATTTCTCCAGTTTATAAGTTCTGTCTGTGATGCTTTCGGTATATTCTAATGTACTTCGGCGCAATAGAATTTCATCCATTAAACTTTCAAAGAAAACCATGGTGAAATCCGCCACTTCCTGATCTGAGGATACCATTTCAGGATGACCTAAATAGCGATCGTAATAAAATAGCATACAGGAAATTCCTTTTAAAGGTGATAGCAGAGATATTTCCGGAATTCCAGCAAATTTCTGTTTCATTACCGATCGGTCTTCAGAGGCAACATGGTTAAGTTGGTATTGAACATAATAAGCTATTGAATACAACATAAAGGCGGTAGCTGTATGCATTTTACTTTCATATTCCCGTTTATGTGAACCATCAAAATTTCCTTTGTGTTCTGATAAAGCACTCAAGCCAGAGGCATCGGCATAACTATCTTTAATCCAAACCCCTAAGGTTAAGGCTTCTTGTAAAGCATATAGGGTATTATTTAGAACTAGTGGAATTGCCACAGATTCTGGTAATAGTCGTTTTTTTAAGCCTAAAACCGTCTTGGAAACTGAAACAACTTCTGAAGCTGAGGTAGAATTATTTGCCCTAGACAGATAAAGCAAAATTGAATCATCTTTTGAATCGTTTTCTTTATTTTTTGCCCTTTGGCCTTGCTCCCATTGAACACTTTTCAAATAAGAAGTTGCTTCATCTCTTAATAAACTTAATTCTGATTGTTTTATGGGAAAAGTTGTACTGTGTAACATTCTTTATTAAGAATTAAGGTTGATAATTAAGCGGGCTAACTTCAAAAGGAGGCTTCATTAAATCACTTATAATTTCAGGCACTTTAGTATATAACATTTGTATTACCCTATGAGGCGCGAAGAGATACTTTTGCTCTTCGGTAGTCCCCCATCTCTGCATAGTTTGCTTGGAGAAAAATCCACCCTCTGTAAACGTACCCTTACTTTTTACCAATGACAATGAGAAATCAACAGCAAAAGAATCTGGAGTTAATGATTTTTTTGAAATACTTTCGAGTATGGCATGTGTAAGTACATGCTCATCCTTCGTGAAAATATGGCAAACCGGTCCCAAATCGATTCTCTTTATTAATTTCGGATACACTTCATGCAACCTTCTATCAATTCCATATGCCATCGTATCTAGCGGCATATTTCGATCTGCGGATGATTTTAAGACTTCATAAATAACATGTCTTTCCTTTTCCACATCCAAGTCAGCATCAAAATACATGAAACAGACAAAGGGTCGGTTTAATGCAACGTCATAAAAACTCCATGAGGTTAAATAAGTTGCCGGAGCATTTGGTTCAGCCTTGATTATTTTACCTTGTACAAACCGATTGAATATATATTTCTGCTCAACGGATGTATAGTAAACAATTGAAGCCGCCTGAAATAATTTGTCCCTATTAATCGGCTTTTTGCGTCGCATCAAAGTATCTAGAAATTCTGTCTTCAACTCATCGATGCCCTTTAGCTTTTCGATAAATTGATTCCTCAATGAGAGGTCATTGAAGAGATACCTAAATTCCAAAAAATTTGGAAATCCAGAATCTGTTAGGTCAATCTTCATATTATCTTCGGTGTCGTACATATACTTTATTCTCATAGCCTCTATGGAATAAAGCAACAAATCGCAATATTGCTTGAAAAACACTAACTCTTGTGAATTGATTAGGTTGTTTTTCTGCACGCCAACAATAATCTCCTTAAGTGAAAAATCTATGAGCTTATGATAGAAATTATACTGTTCTTTCGAATCCAGAACAGCTGAATCTAAAGGAGTTACAATATGATTAACAGACATGGGGTAATTTTATAATTACTCAATAAATTGATGGCAATCTGCCAAAGAAATTTAATTTAAAAGATCATCCTCGGTTGTGTTTTTTGCCTTAGCCTCTTTAGGGGCTTCAGGGGAAGGCTTAGTAGATTCTTCTGCATTATAATAATCTTCAAAGATTTCTTTCATATCTATACCGTACCGTTCTGCAAAATTCTTTTGGATATCAACATCCTTCTTTCGAATTTCTTGAAGAGCCTCAGCATAACTGCTATAAACCCCTTGCATAATTTTTTCGTGAACAGGAATATTGTCCATCATTTCTTGTCTAGCTTTGGCGCTTGCGGTATGCATTGCAGCCAAGGTCTCACCAATATGCTCATCAGTCTTAACACCAAGATGTTCCAATATGGCCGCAAATTCTTGGTCGGTGCGCGCTTTCAAGGCAACAACATAACCATCATAATACTTCAATCGCTCTTCAGTGTCAGATTTAAGTTTAGCACGATGGGTTTGTAAATTACTTCTTAAGGAAGTCAATACCTTTATAGTAAGATTATGTTTATGTACAAAACTGTCCTTACTTGCAGCTAAGGTTGTATAAGCGTTTTTCAATCCTTCAAGTTCCTCAACTTTTTGTTCAAGCGTTGTTACTTTTCCTATAGCCTGTGCATATTCGGCAGATTGCTTATCGGCAATTTCCTGCAATTCTTGACGTGCTTGTTTTAATAAGGCATATTGCTCCTCTAGCTCCGCTTCAACTTCTTTCTTCTTCTCTAATGCCCGGGTATGATTTTTAGTAGCTTCAACAATTGCATCTTGCAATTTGTCTTCCACCTCCTTTATTTCTACCTCCCTATCTTTTAATCGAGAAATGGCTGCTTGACTTTTAAAGGATAGCTCACTCAACAGCGTTTGTACATCTGCACTTTCAATACGTTCTTGAAACATTGCCTTTGCTTTGTTATCGGCAGCATCACGCTCTTTTTGGGCAATCTTCAAATCATCTTGCGCCTTTTTAATCCTGGATTTTCTACCCCAAAGGTTATTCCACCACGTATCTGGTTTGTCTTCAGCTTCCCTTAATTCAGTTTCCGCACGTTCAAGCTTCTTTATGGCATCATCTATTACCTTTTGTTCGGTTGCATTTAGGGAGGAAAATTTTTCAAAAATAATTCCAACTTCATCCTGGTAATCAGTAAGATCTTTAATAGCATCTAACAAGGTAGTTCTATCTTTCTCAGCCATATGAACAACATCGTCTAATGTTGCGTTCAATATTTTTTGCCTGACTTCAGGGTCATCTTCCTGTGCAAGTTTAGATTTCATGGTGTCAATGGCTTTTCCCCAATTGACGTCTACTTTATCTTGTTTATTATTGGAATCTGTTTCTAAAAGATCAAAATCTTCGGACATGGTATAGGTATTAATAGGTTAAACTAAAATGAAAGGAGAAGCAATTTCGTTAAAATAAGTCTATATCTAAACTAAAATGTTCCTAAATATTGGTATGTCAATTAATTGAAATGTTACAAAGTGATTTTTTAAAGAAATGCTATCTTTAGGACAAAATTTTCTAATTATGAATAGATTTCCACTAATTCTCACCCTCTCATTAATGCTAATTTTTGGCTGTAAAGAAATAAAGGAAGATGCCCAGACAGAAGAACCAGAAATTATTGAAGAAACCGAAGTAGAAATAGATTCAACACCAGTTATTGTTGAAGATTCTGAGGTTATTGATAATACGGAGGTTGAAAAAAAGGAAACCGTTACTAAACCCAAAACTACACCAAAACCTAAACCGGTTGTTCCAGATAATGCTTATGCTATTGATGATATTATTCTTCACCCGATCAATCATGCCAGTATGGTTTTGGAAACAACTACAGATGTAATATATGTCGATCCTGTAGGCGGGGCCAGTACCTATGCAGGTATGAGACCTCCAAATTTCATTATTATTACCGATATCCATGGTGATCATTACAACCTTGAAACCATCAAAGGAATAATGACAAAAACCACAAAGATAATTGGCCCAAGGGCCATTAGAGACCAAATTCCGGCAGAATTAAAAAACAATTTTGAACTTCTATTTAATGGATTAAGTAAAAGCTTTTCTACATCCAAATTGTCATTAGACATCGAAGGAATACCTATGTATAATCTTAGAGAAGAGGCCTTGCAATATCACCCTAAAGGAAGAGGAAATGGTTATGTGCTAACAATTAACGGAAAACGCATATACATCTCTGGAGATACCGAAGATATCCGTGAGATGCGCACCCTAAAAAACATAGATGTTGCCTTTATATGTATGAATTTGCCTTATACGATGACGGAAGAGCAGGCAGCCGATGCTGTATTAGCATTTAAGCCGGAAATGGCCATACCTTATCATTACAGAGGTAGCGACCCTAAAAAATTTAAATCCATTGTTAATAACGGCGATGGCAATATCAAGGTAGTATTACTAGATTGGTATGGAGAAAAGCCAGATGCTTAAAGAAATGTTCTGAATTTTCGGGCAAGAGAATTCGCACGAAAGTTTTTAACAATTTTAAAATGAAAGGATTAGGATAGTAAAAAAAGGGCTATCTTAGTAAGATGTAACCAAATCTGCATATGCGATGACACCGCTTATTTCTATTAATTTACTACTTGTTAGCGCCTCTCAACTTTCAATTGTACTTATTATAACTTCAATAGTCTTTGCCATTTTCATTGGTTTAGCCATTTTAAAAATGTTTAAGTTAAAAGCTGAAAACAAAAAACTCACTGAATTTAAACAGGAAGAAACAGAAGAAAAATACCGTGATTTTACGGAAGGCCATCTTTATGATAATAGGCCCTGAATCAACTAAATTTTTGTTGAAGCCAAACCTCTAAATTCTCTTGCTTTTGAGAAAAAATATTAGGTTTAATTTCAAGCTTTTTTCCATTACCTATTAGAACAAAACACTTGTCAAAATTTGTGCAATTGCCCATGATAATTCTATTTTGATGATGGGCTAGAAGTAGATCTTTAAAGTGACATTTAAGCGTGTTTTTTTCAGTTTGCGAAAATTCACCTTTATAATTTCCACCTCTGAACTTGGAAAAATTCAAATTGAACTTTGAATTTGAAATGGAAGTTATAGTTAATATACTTTTTCCTATAAGACTCGGATTAATTCCACCATAATAACGTACCTCAATTTGGATTTTCTTGCCTTCAAAAATTTTGTCAATTTCAGATATGGCACTATTAGCAACAACATTCCTAACAGATACTGTTGAATTAACGGAAAGAAATAAAATGCACAGAAGGCCAGTTAGAAATCTCATAAAAGAAAGTTAGAAACTATTTCTTTAAAAGACGGCCAAATAGATTAAACGTTACAAATATTTTAACTTTAACGTACTAATTTCTTGTATTTTATGCGTTTAGGCATAAGATCAGCTCCCAAACGTTTTTTCTTATTTTCTTCATAGTCGCTAAAACTTCCCTCGAAGAAATATACTTGCGAATCCCCTTCGAATGCTAGTATATGGGTACATATTCTATCTAAAAACCAACGATCGTGAGAAATAATAACTGCACAACCAGCAAAATTTTCCAAACCTTCTTCTAAGGCTCTTAACGTATTTACGTCTAAGTCGTTTGTTGGCTCATCCAGAAGCAAAACGTTACCCTCTTCTTTCAGTGTCATTGCTAAATGAAGTCTATTCCTTTCACCTCCAGAAAGCAATTTCACTTTCTTGTTCTGTTCATTCCCAGAAAAATTAAACCTGCTTAAATAGGCTCTGGAATTAACTTGCCTACCACCCATCATTATCAGTTCCTGGCCATCGCTAAAATTCTGCCAAATTGTTTTTTCAGAATCTATATTGGAATGCGCCTGATCCACATAGGCTATTTTCGCAGTATCACCTACAATGAATTCTCCCTTATCTGGGGTTTCCTCGCCCATTATCATTTTGAAAATCGTTGTTTTACCAGCGCCATTCGGACCAATAACTCCAACAATTCCTGCTTGTGGCAATTTAAAATTGAGATCTTCATATAATAATTTGTCGCCATAGGCTTTGGCAACATTTTTTGCTTCAATAACATTCGTTCCAAGACGTGGTCCGTTAGGAATGTATATTTCCAGCTTTTCTTCTAATTGCTTTTGATCTTGATTTACAAGCTTGTCATAGTTGTTCAAACGGGCTTTTTGCTTGGCTTGGCGACCTTTTGGAGCCATTCTCACCCATTCCAATTCACGTTCTAACGTTTTTTGGCGCTTGCTCGCTTGCTTTTGTTCCTGTGCTAAACGAGTAGATTTTTGCTCTAACCATGAGGAGTAATTTCCTTTCCAAGGAATACCTTCCCCCCTATCTAATTCTAAAATCCATCCGGCAACATTATCCAAAAAATAACGATCGTGGGTAACCGCAATTACAGTGCCTTTATATTGAGCTAAATGGTGCTCTAACCAATGTACCGATTCTGCATCTAAATGGTTGGTTGGCTCATCTAAAAGTAACACATCTGGTTCTTTCAAAAGTAGCCTACACAAAGCGACACGACGACGTTCTCCACCTGAAAGATTCTTAATTTGCCTATCTGGTTCTGGTGTACGAAGTGCGTCCATGGCAATTTCAAGCTTGGTATCTAAATCCCATGCATCGTTAGCATCAATCTTGTCTTGAAGCTCCGCTTGACGATTCATCAATTTTTCCATCTTATCTGGATCCGAATACACTTCTTCCAACCCAAACATATCATTGATTTTGTTATACTCCTCTAAAACAGCAACAATCTCGCCGACACCTTCTTTTACGATTTCTAAAACTGTTTTGTTGTCGTCTAAATGTGGCTCTTGTTCAAGATAACCAACTGTATAACCCGGTGCAAAAACTACATCACCCTGGTAATTCTTGTCAATACCTGCAATAATTTTCAACAAAGTTGATTTACCAGATCCATTTAAACCTAGTATACCAATTTTAGCCCCGTAAAAAAAGCTGAGATAAATATTCTTGATAACAGGAGTATTTGCACCTTGAAAGGTTTTGGTAACTCCAGACATTGAGAAAATAACTTTCTTATCGTCACTCATAACCGAAAAAACTTAATTAGAATGTGGGTTAAACCCTTCCTTTAAGGGCGTTGAAGACCCATGCAATTGCAAAAAAACCGATGCCAACTGAGGCGAAACCCCAACCGGCAACATCATCATATCTAAATGCCCCAAGGGCAATTAATGCCAAACCTACAATTATCATAATGGTCGTAGCCCAAGCTAGAACCGTATTTTTATTCATAGCCATACTTCGTGATCGTTAGTGGAGTACAAATATCGATTTTTTATAGTATTCAATAAAATGTAAAACAATTAAAAAAGAAAACCGGATATATCTAAGTACAATATATCCGGTTGTTTTGGTTATTTAATTAGTTTACATAGGTATTTCTATGACTAGAATATCCGAATCCTCTTTAGCCATAATGTTGAATGAACCACCTGAAATTCCAACTGCGTCCCTATGTTCTAAGACATTATCATCAACCTCAAATTCTCCAGTTATGTTCATAACATAGGTGCCATGGTCATCGCTTAAAGGGTTATATGAGTATTCCTTACCTTCTGAAAGATTGATTCTTCCAATTCGTGCATTTTGATGAATTTTCAAACTTCCTTCGTGATCACTATCCATAGAAGTCACCAACCATTGCATGGCATTATTTCTTTCCTCAGTTGAAAACGATTTTTGACCATACCTAGGCGCAACATTATGTGTGTCTGGAATAATCCAGATTTGAAACAAGGAAAGGTGTTTATCTGTTGATCCATTTATTTCAGAATGGGTTACACCAGTACCAGCTGACATTACTTGAACTTCACCCGGCTTAACTTCCTGCCATTGATTGTGCATAGAATCGCGATGCTTCAATAATCCCGATAAAGGAATAGTAATGATCTCCATATTTTGATGGGGATGCATCCCAAATCCCATTGAAGGGGCAATTAAATCATCATTTAGTACCCGAAGAGCACCATATTGAATTTTTTCAGGGTCGTAATAATTCGCAAAACTAAACGAATGTGTTGCTTGCAACCAACCGTGGTTAGCAAAACCACGTTCATTGGCTTTAAAAAGTTTTATTTCTTT
This sequence comes from Aegicerativicinus sediminis, assembly GCF_015476115.1. GTDB lineage: Bacteria > Bacteroidota > Bacteroidia > Flavobacteriales > Flavobacteriaceae > Aegicerativicinus > Aegicerativicinus sediminis. The sequence continues at coordinate 3,901,663 of NZ_CP064295.1, forward strand.
TGTTGTATTCATAAATTTATCTCCTTTCTTAATTTATCTTATTTTATCGAGTATTCTACTTAAGGCCTCAGCCTCTTCTTCCGTAATATTCTTTAGCAGGTTCTCACTAAAATCATCTGGAATTTTATTTAGTAAATTCTTTCCCTTATCAGTAATTTCTACATTAACAACTCTCCTATCTTCAGAACAATTAATACGTTGAATTAGTTCCTTTGCACATAACTTATCCATTAGCCTGGTTGCGTTAGGAGCTCTATCAATCATTCTTTCTTTAACGGTTTGAACCTTTAAAGGTCCGGATGCACCATTCAATATTCTAAGGATATTGAATTGCTGGGGTGAAATGTCGAATTCCTTAAAAAATTCATTTTGAATGTTACTGATCCAACCGGCCGTATAAAGAATATTAATAATAGCCTTCACACGGTTATTTTTAAAGTTCGATTTAATATCCTCTCCTATGTTACCCATTATATCAACAGTCAGTTAAAAAGTGTCTTTTCAAACGTTCTAATTTTTGAATTAAGTTCATTTCTAAAATCTTCATGGACTAATTCACCATCTTGAAAGTTTTCATTAAAACTTGGTAGTGAAAAGGTATCAATAATATTACCTCCCATATATGGAAATCGATTAGATGCAATCTGAAGAACAGCCATAGCACCTCGCCTACCTGGTGATGTGGCCAGTAACAACATTGGTTTTTGTCCCCATAATTTTCCATCTACCCGGGAGGCCCAATCCATTAAATTTTTAAATGCGGCGGTGTAGGCTCCATTATGCTCTGCCAATGAGATTACGAATCCATCTGAATCATGCAATTTTTCCAAAAAATCTAAAGTAGCTTGAGGTATACCACGTTCTTTTTCCAAATCAACTCCGAAAATGGGCAATTCATAATTATTCAAATCCAATACCTCAATTTCAACCTTATCGAGTTGATTGGCTGCATATATAGCCAACTTTTTGTTAATTGATTGGGAACTGTTACTGCCACCGAAAACCACAATTTTTTTCATTTGATATTGAATCTTGGTCAAAATTACAAAATTAAATTTTATTTTCCAAGGAAACTATTTCCATGTTACATATTTTAAGACTATCCTGGTGGTTATGTTACAGAAGTCGAATCATGTTTGTATTTTTACCGGACTAAATTAAATCTATGGATATCAACTTCAATAAAAATGAAGACCATAATAAGTTGGCGGTTTCAGAATTAAGGCAACGTTTGGCTAAGATAAAACTTGGTGGAGGCGAAAAAAGCATTGCAAAACACCATGATAAAGGCAAAATGACGGCAAGGGAGCGCATCGATTTTCTCTTAGATGATTCTAAAAAGTGCATTGAAATTGGTGCTTTTGCAGGAGAAGGGATGTACGAACAATACGGAGGATGCCCTTCCGGAGGTGTTGTTGTAAAAATCGGATATGTTTCAGGAAAGCAATGCATTGTTGTTGCTAATGACGCCACTGTTAAAGCTGGTGCCTGGTTCCCAATTACGGGAAAGAAAAACTTACGCGCCCAAGAAATTGCTATCGAAAATAGATTACCAATTATTTATTTAGTTGATAGCGCTGGGGTGTTTCTGCCAATGCAAGACGAAATTTTTCCCGACAAGGAACACTTCGGACGTATTTTTAGAAATAATGCCGTTATGAGTAGTATGGGCATTACCCAAATTGCAGCTGTAATGGGCAGTTGTGTGGCCGGAGGTGCGTATTTGCCAATAATGAGCGATGAAGCTTTAATAGTTGAAAAAACAGGAAGTATTTTTCTTGCTGGCAGTTATTTGGTTAAAGCGGCCATTGGTGAAACCATTGATAATGAAACATTGGGTGGGGCAACCACCCATTGCGAAATTTCAGGTGTTACAGATTATAAGGCTAAGGATGACAAGGATGCCTTAACAAAAATAAGGTCCATTATGGACAAAATTGGGGATTTTGATAAAGCCGGATTTAATAGGGAAAAAGCCGCAAAACCCAAAGAACAACAAGAAGATATCTACGGGATTCTACCGTCTACCCGATCCGACCAATACGATATGAAAGAAATAATTGCCCGTTTGGTCGACAATTCAGAATATGAAGAATATAAGGCGGGTTATGGTAAAACAATCATAACCGCATATGCCCGAATCGATGGATGGGCGGTAGGTATTGTAGCGAATCAACGGAAAGTAGTTAAAAACAAAAAAGGAGAAATGCAGTTCGGCGGTGTTATCTATAACGATTCAGCTGATAAAGCCACGCGCTTCATTGCTAATTGCAATCAGAAAAAAATTCCCCTAGTATTTTTGCAAGATGTTACTGGTTTTATGGTAGGTAGCAAAAGTGAACATAGCGGCATTATTAAAGATGGTGCCAAAATGGTAAACGCCGTAAGTAATAGTGTGGTACCGAAATTTACAATTGTAATCGGCAACAGTTATGGGGCGGGTAATTATGCTATGTGCGGAAAAGCCTATGACCCTCGTTTAATAGCGGCTTGGCCAAGTGCCGAATTGGCCGTAATGAGTGGCAATAGTGCTGCAAAAGTTCTGCTTCAAATTGAAACTGCCAGTTTAAAGAAGCGTGGGGAGAAAATCACAGAGGCAAAAGAAAAGGAATTATTTGACAAGATTAAGTCGCGATACGACCAGCAAGTATCTCCTTATTATGCGGCTGCTAGATTATGGACCGACGCTATAATAGACCCCCTAGATACCAGAAAATGGATTAGCATGGGAATTGAAGCGGCAAATCACAGCCCGATAACCAAGCAATTTAATTTGGGAGTCCTTCAAGTTTAAGGAATCTAAAGTAATTTTAAGGTTGCGCTGCGATCAATTTTTTGGGTTGGTGTTTCCACAAACTCTTTCAGGATATAAATTTTCTTTGGCGTTTCAAATTTGTCTAGATCAACCAAGGATTTAGAGTAATCTTCGCCTTCATTGCCTTCTATTACCAATATTACTTTTTCACCTAATTCTGTATCTGGCTCAGAGGCCACAAAGAATCTGTTTGGAAGATATTTCTGAATTTTAGATTCAATTTGTTCTGGATTTAATTTTACGCCTCCAGAATTAATGATATTATCATATCGACCAATCATCCTGAATTCTGTATCACTTATTAATTCTACCAAATCATTGGTAACAATAGGCTCTTGTCTTAAATGCTGGGCATTAATTATAAGACAACTTCTGTCATCCACACTTAAGGATACGCCTTCAAGTACTTTAAATATATCGGAAGCATCTGGTCCATTCAGTGCCTTTAAAGCAATGTGGCTAACAGTTTCCGTCATACCATAAGTTTCATAAATTCGGGTAGGTAAATCTCGTATTGCTTCTACCAAATCGGTAGGCACCGCAGCTCCCCCAACAATTAAAGTCTTAAAATTCGAAATTCTATCTATACACTTTCGCAACTGCAACGGCACCATTGCACAGAAATCATATTTTTTGTTAGGATCATAAACAGGTGAGCTTTCCGGTATTGTATAATCTAATTCTAAACCTAAAATCATAGCTCTTACAAACATAATTTTTCCAGAAATATATTTGGTTGGCAAACACTGAAGGGCAGTGTTTCCAGGTTCTAAACCAAAGAAATTACCTGAAGCAATTGCCGAGGCAACCAAAGATTGCTTAGGGACCGTGATTAGTTTTTGCGGACCTGTAGAACCAGAGGTATATAGCGTTATCAATTCCTTATTGTCTAACCAATCTAGAAGGAAATCTCCAATTGATTTTTCATTTTCGTCCCCCTCTTTTATAAAGCTATAGGCAACTTCATGTAAGGCGTCTCTATCGTAATTAATTCCGTTTAGACTGAATTTTAAGTGAATTTTATCATACTCTGGAACCATAGTGGTACAATCTTGGATATAAAATTTTTATACTATTTTTAGCCGGCTTAAGTTATTAAATTAATGCAAACATACTAAGACATCCCAAAGGAAATCATCTCCCTATGAAAAATTTTATCCTACTAACTATTATAATTCCATTTATTAGTTTTTCCCAAGACTTTAAAGACGAAGATTATATCTATTTAAAACGTCACGAGCATATTGCGGTTGACCTCGCAGGAAATAAATTCAATATTTCCAAAGACATTTCTGAACAGGCCGAATTTTTAACCGCTAGAAAGTTGTTCTTTGCTAATGAAACCATGTCTTATGACAGTTTTACAAAAATTGAAGACATAGATGCCTATACTTTAATTCCAGCTACTGGCAAAAAAATCCCTGTTGATTATATTGAAACCAAACGAGAATTTGACAATGGCATTTTTTATAGTGACCAGGAGTCTAAAACGTTTACCTTCCCAGCAGTTACTAAAGGTGCCATAACCAATCTATCTTATAAAGAAATTGTTTCCGACCCTCATTTTATGGGGATGTTTCGCTTTGGAACCTACGTACCAACCAAAGAGGCACAACTTTCTATAGAGTTTCCGAAAAATGTCAATATCGGTTATATAGATTTTAATACTGAAAAAATAAATCTCCAATTTGACAAAAAAGATTTGGGTGAAAAATACCTATATACTTGGTCTGTGGAAAATGTGGATGGTTTTCAAGGTGAGGACAAAAGTGAATCAGCCTTATATTATTTACCACATATAATTGTTTATATAAAAAGTTATGAATTGGATGGCACAACGCACACTGTTCTTAATGATGTATCCGATTTATACAAATGGTATACAACCTTGGTTGAACAAATCGATCATTCTTCTTCGGAAAAGGTTTATGCTATAGCTGACAACATTACATCCAAACTAAAAACTAAAAGAGAAAAAGCTCAGGCTATATTCGATTGGGTCCAAGGTAACATTACTTATGTTGCCTTTGAAGATGGTTTGGGAGGTTTTGTACCGAGAAGTGCTGCCAGTGTGTGCGACAAAAGATATGGCGATTGTAAGGATATGGCTAATTTACTTTTTGAAATGCTGAACCACGCCGGCATTGAAGCATATAGAACCTGGATAGGCACGAGAGACCGACAATATTCTTACCATCAAGTCCCCACACCAATAGTCGATAACCATATGATAACTACTGCCATCATAGATAAAGATACCATATTTTTAGATGCGACGGATAGTTACATACCATTTGGAATGCCTAGCTCCTTTACACAAACCAAGGAAGCTTTAATTGGTATCGATAAGGATAATTATAAAATTATAACAGTCCCTGCACAACCGGCTCAAAAAAGCGTAACAAGGGTTAACTGTTTGATGAATTTAGACGGTGAAACCCTAAAAGTGACAGAAACAAGAGATTTGTCGGGTTATGATAAGGTAGAATTTGTAAGCAAGTACACCTTCGCCAAAGGCGATACATCTCTTGAAGAATTTTTGAATACGACCTTAGCATTGGGTAATAATAAAACGAATTATACAAACATCACCCAAGATAATTTTGATAATAAAGAGGCGCCACTAAAAATTTCCTACGATTTAAATATTAATAATTATGCAAAAACTATTGGCGATAAAATTTACCTCAACTTAAATATCGATAAAACTCTTTCCAATAGCAATGTAGATCTACAAACACGGAAATACAGCAAGAAAATAGACCATAAATTCAAGAAAATATTTAATACAGAATTTCAATTACCTGCGGGCTACAAAGTGAGTGACCTTCCCGAACCATCTACATACGACCATGAGGATTACTCATTCAATATTTCCTATAAACAAGAAGATGGTAAGGTTATTCAAGAAAAAACATTGATAATAAATACATTAAGTATAGAAAACGATAATTTTGGCAGTTGGAATGAATTTATCAAAAGCCTTATAAAAGCCTACAAAAAAAGTATAATCATAGAAAAGATATAATGAAGAGATTAGTTGTGTTATTGCTCCTAATTGGGAGCTTTACTTATGCCCAGGAATTTAAAAATTACGATTGGCAACCAAAACCAAAAATTCATAAACTAACTGATACCGAAAAGGATAATTCCTCTATCGGAATTTTAAAAAGGCATATTGTAGAATATTATATACCTGCCGATTCTGAAGAACCTAAAATTTATGAAACCGAGCATACCATCACAAGGGTCATAGACGACAAAGGGATTGCACAAAATAACACAGTTTATGTGCCGATGTATGGCGTTAATGAAGTAATCGACATTAAAGCACGTGCTATTTCTTCTACTGGCAAAATAACCTTGTTAAATAAGGAAAACATTAAAGAAGTTAAGAATGTAGAGGAATATGGAGATTTCAAAATATTCGCTCTGGAAGGTGTTGAGAAAAATTCTGAAATCGAAGTATTGTATACCGTTGAGAAGGATTACGACCTATATGGCTCTGAAGTTCTACAATCTGGTCAACCAATAAAGCTGGCTGAATTTTTATTTATAACAGGCGAACTTAACTCCAATGTTAAAGCCTATCGCACGGATGCCAAATTTGAAGATGTAGTTCTCGATGGAAGAAAGGCAAAGAAATTGGTAATTGAAAATATCCCTGCCATGATGGAGGAGGAATATGCCACTCCCAAAGCCAATAATATTGAGGTGGTATATCAATGTTTTCCAAAAGGACAGAATATTACACAAGAAATGTTCTGGACGAATGTTTCCAACAACATTGGCAGAAAAGTGTTTCATACTGAAACTTCTCCTGTACTAGAGGCCGATATTGCAAAAATCACAGATGGTAACAAAGATCTTTCCGACTTTCAGAAGGCGAACAGAATCGACAATTTTGTTAAAACCAATTTCTCTGTTATTAAAAATAATAATGAAGAATTGAGCAACCTTAACTATGTTCTTCAAAATAGAACAGCAAGTGATTTTGGTATTTTAAAAGTTTATGCTAGCTACTTGTCAGCATTAGAAGTTCCTTATGAAATTGTTATTACGGCAAATAGATTTCAATTGAAATTCGATCCTGATTTTTTCGTACCAGGCATGCTGAGAGATTTCATGATTTATCTACCTACCGAAAAGAAATATATTTCTCCAGACAGGCTTGAATACCGTGTTGGTGAAGCACCATTCAACATTTTAGGCAATAAAGGATTGTTTATTAGAAATGACTATAGCCATTACTTTCAAAAAATTGATCAGGTTGATCCAGATTATAGTCGGACAGAACGGAATATGCAAATCAGTTTCCCTGATGAATTCGACCATGTGAATATTAAGCAGCAACAAAGATATACTGGGCATTGGTCTGCTACAAATAGGGGTGTCTTAACGTTTACAAGTGAACAAGGCAAGGAAGATTTTAAAGATTACCTCACAGGTTCTGGTATTGAGGATAAGGAAATTGTTAATTATACGGTTAAAAATGAGGATTTAAATCAGGAGGAATACAACGTTCCATTTGAAGTTGTTTCTGAAATAAATTCTGGATCATTATTGGAGGAAGCTGGAGATAGCTATATTTTTCAAGTAGGAAAAGTAATTGGTACCCAAAGCGAATTGTATCAAGAAAATGAACGTGTAAACCCTATTGAAATGACCTATCCCAATCAATACGATTATACTATTACAGTACAGATCCCCGAAGGTTATACTGTGGAAGGGTTAAATAGTTTGAAACTGGATAAGAACTATAAAATCGATGGTAAAAAAATTGCAAAATTCGAATCTAATTACGAATTGAAAGGAAACGAATTAATAATTAAAATTCAGGAGTTTTATAAGACCAATGAATTCGATTTAAATAGGTATGAAGAATTCAGAACCGTAATTAATGCTGCATCCGATTTTAATAAGGCTGCAATTTTAATTAAGGCGACTGAATAAACCAGTTTACATTAATGTAAAAAGGAGCGAAATTCGCTCCTTTTTTTATTCGATTATTTTATAGTCTTCGGTTGGTCCTAATTCTAGTTTGCCAAATAGCTTTTCTTTCCAATTTTTCCATTTGTAAACCTTGGCAAAAATGAGCAGAAGTACTGGGAATAATATAAAAACAGGTAAAACCAAATCAATGAAATCAAGATGTGGTTCAGATACATCTTTCAAAATGGAATAGGTTTGAAATGCTGTCCAATCTGATGTAACCAACAAAGCGGTAAACAAATTATTCGCGGCATGGAATCCCAAAGACAACTCCATTCCTTCATCCATAAGGGTTAAAATTCCAAGGAATAAACCTGTTCCAATATAATATACCATAATGCTATAACCCAGTTTTTCTACCTCAGGATTAAACACGTGTAACGATCCAAATATCAATGAAGTTAAAAGCAACGGGAACCATCTATTCTTTGCTAAAATCCCAAAACCCTGCATTAAATAACCTCTAAACAAAAACTCTTCAACACTAGTCTGAATAGGTATTAATGCAATTGCAATTACCGCCAGCAATAAGAACCGATTTAGTTCAAAATTAAATTGATAATCTTCGGGTGTTAGGTATAGATAATCTAAAATTACAAGTCCTGAAGACAAAATACCCCAAAATAAGAAGGCAAACATAATTCGTTTCCAATCTACTTTTGGTCTTGTGGTTATAATTTCCTTAAATCTCTGATGATGAAGATATTTTAACGCTAACCATAAGCCCACTAATGCAAACAAAAAGGAAATCAGCATCAAAAACAGAAACAAGTTAGAGTCTAGGTAATTATAAATCGTTTCCTCGTTTAAAAAAGTAAGATCGTTATTCTGGATTGCCTTATAACCAATAACTCCCATCAACGGAAACTGGCCTATAATAGCCATTGCAAATACAATTAGGGAACCTATAAGGTATCTCCAAAAATCATTTTTTATTTTAAGGGCTAATTCTATAAACATATTTAAATATTGAAATCCCAATCTAGGGTTGGTTCATAATGCAATGTAGCATTTTTAACCATTAATGGGCATGAAAAATTATTAGTGAATAAGCCTCCAGTCCCTAATCCTTGAGGCATAGTTGTATTTAATTTATAAGTCCATTGCGCGATTGCATTAAGGCCGACATTACTCTCCAGAGCACTTGTTATCCACCATCCAACACCTTTAGATTCCGCCAGTGCAATCCACTCTTCGCTACTTTTATAGCCACCGACCATTGTAGGTTTTAAGATGATATATTGCGGTTGAATCGCATTTATTAAATCGTACTTGTATTTACTTTCAATCCCAATCAATTCTTCATCTAAGGCTATTGACAGAGGGGTGCTTTTACACAGTTTAGACATGTCTTCCCAATTACCTTGCTTTATGGGTTGCTCTATAGAGTGAAGATGAAACCTTGATAATTTTCCCAATTTATCCAAGGCCTCATTGGAATGAAATGCACCGTTTGCATCTACCCTTATTTCTAGATCATTCTTTGAAAAAACACTTCGAATCATTCTCAACAATGACAATTCAGCTTCAAAATCAATGGCACCGATCTTAAGTTTCAAACAACGAAATCCTTCTTCAATTTTAGATTCTATTTGCTTTCTCATAAAATCTTTATCACCCATCCAAATAAGCCCATTAATTGGAATATCTGAATTACCTTTCGTGAAATTAGACGGGAATAATTGAAATGGATGATCTGCGTCTATAGATCTAAATGCCATTTCCAAGCCAAATTGAATACTAGGAAAACCCGAAGCTTGGTTGTAAATATGTTCAAAACCTTTGTCTACCTCCTCGCAAATATTTTGAAGCTTATTTTCAAAATCTGGACGATCATCGAATGATAATCCCTTGAACATACCACACTCCCCTATTCCAACCTTACCATCTTGTTCTATAAAAATAAACCACGTTACTTTTTGAGTTAGTATACCCCTTGAAGTACCACTCGGTTGTTTGAAATTTAAGATGTGCTTTTTAAAATAGGCTCTCATGGGCGGTCAAATGTAGTTAAATAAATTAGTATTTTTATGGGATTTCTGTTTACGAATTAGAACCATGGAGTTTCCAAATATTATCCATTTTGCCATACCATTTTTCATTTTAGCAATGATTTTGGAATTAATAGTTACCACAAGGCAGAATATAAAAACTTATGAAGCAAAGGACGCTTTCACTTCAATATCCATGGGAATTGGAAATGTTTTACTTGGTTTTGGAAGTAAAGCTATTGTGTTACTGGCGTTTATGTTTGTTTATGAAAATTTTAGAATCTTCACCATTCCCGTTACATGGTGGAGTTTTCTTCTTCTTTTTTTTGCCGATGACTTCTCCTATTATTGGTTTCATCGGATTTCGCACGAATGTCGTTTATTTTGGGCCTCACACGTAGTTCATCATTCTTCTGAACATTATAATTTAAGCACTGCGTTAAGGCAAACCTGGTCGGGCGGATTCTATTCATTTATTTTTTGGCTTTGGATACCGATTCTTGGCTTTCATCCTGCCATGATATTGTTACAAATGTCAATTAGCTTACTTTACCAATTTTGGATACATACAGAGGCAATCGATAAAATGCCAAGATGTTTTGAGGCTGTTATGAATACCCCTTCACATCATCGTGTTCATCATGGAAGTAATCCAATTTATTTGGATAGAAATCACGCCGGAATTTTAATCATTTGGGACAAATTGTTCGGCACCTTTCAACCTGAGTTAAAAGAGGAAAAAGTAGTATATGGTCTAACCTCTAATATAAAAACATATAATCCTCTTAAAGTGGCATTCCACGAATGGATTGCAATGTTTAAAGATGCCGCTTCAGGCAGGAAAAAATTTCAGGACCGTATACTTTATTTGGTTAAACCTCCAGGTTGGAAGCATGATGGCAGCGGACAAATAAGTACAGATCTGCGAAAAAAATGGCTACAAACTAGAGTTACTAAAACTGAAAAAGAGGAATTAAAAGGAACGGCCTAAAGGAATCCCAACTGAGAAAAATATTCTAAATTTCTCAATTCCACTAACATAAGAAAAGTCTAAATTAACAGGGCCCACATAAGAATCGTAGGAAAATGTGGAACCCAAAGACCACAATAAGCTTGGTTCCACACCTGAAGACCAATGCGTAGATTGAGATGAAAAATCATCAAAATATTCTTTTAGACCCTGATACCCTATTGAGGCAAAGTAGGTATGGGGACTTACATAAAAATTTCGAAATGGTGATAACTGTAATCCCAATTCAGACTTAATTATCTGATTTACAAATAACTCCCCTTCATATAAACCAGGAAAGGTTAGGTTACCTCTTTTGGGGCTTTGATTAAATCCCCCTAAAGAATACTTTGAAGTTGCTCCAAAATCTGAAAATGATATACGATCATCATCCAATTCGTCAATTATTGTAAAATTACCCATAAGGGAAGTAAACATTACAATGTTTGGTGCAATAGACCATCGCTTCTCAAAATTACCACCAAACTTGGTAAACCCATTTGTATTTCCATTTTCGGAAGGCACACCTTCCAACGAATAATTTAATTCAACATTATGAAGTATTGATCGATATAAAAAGGTTTCAAAAATGGAACCTTTTGTTGGAAAAAAAACAGATTGCATGTTGTTGGAACGAAAAGTCACCCCCACTTCAATGTTATGAAAACTATAACGCTCCAATCCAAAAATGTTGTTGGTAATATCAGGATCTAACTCAGGATTCAAGTTATTATACTCATAGGTCGCACCTATACCAATATAACTCTTAAAGGCCGAAAGATTTTTATTGAATTGATTATCAAATACAATGGCCGTATGGTTGATATTATCAGCACGTTTTCCTTCAAGAAAAACATTTTCTTTTAGAAATTGACCTAACAATTCGGAGCGCCACCACCATCTTCTTTTCTCTCCGAATATTTTCTGGTGCTGCAATCGAAATTGAGGTTGTTCGGCAATATCCAAGGTTATCAAGGATCTGCTCGCCTCGCCCAAAATATTTCTCCCTGTATAATTCATAATAAGCCCAATACCTCTGTGACTATCGTAATGAACCGCACCCTTTATGCTTTGTGGGGACCGTTCGGAGGCCTCCAACTCTATGCCGGTACCTTCCCCGATACTAATTGGATTAAAATATATCGCATCGAATAACATTGTACCCCTAATTCGATTGATACCTTCATTAATTTCAGGCACACTATATTCTTTTCCAGATTCAATTTTAATTCTTGCTTTAACTAGGTCAATATTTTGTTCACTAATATTTTGATATACTATGGTATCTAACAAAAATGAGTTATTTACTGAGGGTAATTCAACTTTTTTCTGTTTGAATTGTTTAAGTTTTTCGGATAGTTCAATCAGCCCGGACATATTTTCTTTAAGCGCAAGTTTGCCCTCATTATAAATTTCTTCACCGTTGTTAAAATCGCCCGTGGAATAGGTCAAATGAGTAACATGATCAAGTAAAAAGTCGCATCGTTTCCTATTTGCATCATTTTGAATGTTACTACTGAGCATACTGGTCTGCAAAAGGATTGTTAATGGATCCTTTAATTTTTCTTTTGGCAACATTCCTCCACCAACATCACTTCCAATGATGATATCTGCTCCCATATTTTTTGCAATATCTGTTGGGAAATTGTTCAATATACCACCATCTACCAACAATGTTTCTTTGTATGGCACAGGTTTAAACACGGAAGGTATTGACATGCTGGCGCGCATAGCGGTTGCTAGTGAACCACCATCTAAAATTACTTCTTTACCATTAACAACATCTGTTGCAATGGCCCTGTAAGGAATAGCTAAGTCATCAAACTTATCTATTTCATAAACTGGATACGTTAATTCTGAAAGTAATTCTCTCAGGTTTTGGTCATTTAAAATGGCGGCATCGATAATAGGTTTGCCATTAACAAGATTTAAATCGAATAAATACCTATCAAACTCACTTTTTTCTTCAACGCCAACATTGGCGAGTGAAACACTACCACCCAAAAGAGTACTCCAATCTGCATGGAGCGCAATATTAGCAATACTATCTCCAGAATAACCCATTGAATATAGACCACCCACAATGCTTCCCATGCTAGTACCGACGACCAAATCTGGAACAATACCGAGAGAATCCAGGGCCTGAAGGAGCGGTATATGCGCTAACCCTTTTGCTCCACCTCCGCTTAGAACTAAGGCAATTTTGGGTTTATCTTCTTGAGCAATTGAAAACTGAAGGCCGCAAAACAGGAAGGATAAAAACCAGAATAACACAAATCGCTTCATCCAAAAAAGTTAATTGTTGGGCAACTTAAAAGATTTTACAGTTCAATACTCTCACCAATTTCCAAAAGCATTAAATCTTTACCCTTATCAAAAAACTTTCTTTTAGCCTCTTCATGATCTATTTCTATATAACCAAATGTATCGTAGTGGTAACCTAAAATCTTATCGCATTCAACAAAATCGCTTGCAATGATGGCATCATCAACACCCATTGTAAAATTGTCGCCAATTGGAAGAACAGCCAAATCTAATTTAAGATGCAATGGAATCAATTTCATATCCATGGTAAGAGCAGTATCACCAGCTATATAAATGTTTTTGTGCTCACCTTCAATGACAAAACCGCCGGGTTGTCCGCCATAAGAGCCATCCGGAAACGAAGACGTATGGATCGCCTGTACATATTTCACAATACCAAATTCAAAATCCCAACTCCCACCATGATTCATCGGATGAACCTCAAACCCTTTTTGTTCATAATAATTAGTTATTTCAAAATTAGATACAATAACCGCATTTGTATTTTGTGCAATTTTCTCTGCATCTAATATATGGTCTTGATGCGCATGGGTTAATAGAATATAGTCGGCCTGCAATTCATCGATGTTGATGTGCGATGCATTTTCATTTGCGGAGATAAATGGATCCACAATAATCTTAACACCGTTTACCTCTATACCCAAACTGGCGTGCCCATAAAAAGTAATTTTCATGTCGTGAAATTTATTTCAAAATACAAAAAAACTCAGGCATATTAAAGAAATTTGCCTGAGTTTCAAAGCCCCAAATTTTATTGCCAACACGAAGTTAAAACAATGTTGACCTACAAAATTGCTGTAATAAATTTAACCATTAATTATTTGAAAAACAAATACTTAAATGATTTTCTATAAAATATAGCCGACGCCAATCAAGATAGCATATACAAAAGTGGACAGTGCCAACACTTTAAGTTGACCATCATAATCAGATGGTTTTGTTGCCCTTATAATTATTATAATATGGATAAACAGAGGTATAAATGCCAACAATACTAAAAGGTTTGAAGGTGATGAATAATAAAGTATAACAAAAAGAAGTATTAGAAAAAGAGAGGTTCCTATTAAAACTAAATGATATTTCTTGGCTAAGGTAGGCCCCAGTTTAACTGCCAAAGTAATTTTGCCAGCATCCCTATCCGGACCTAAATCACGCATATTGTTCAAATTCAATACACCGACACTCAAAAGCCCTAAAGCAATAGCAGGTAAAATTATGTGATGGTCGATAGAATAGGTATATAAAAAATAACTTCCAATAGTACTTAATAGTCCAAAAAATACAAACACAAAAAGATCCCCTAGTCCTCTATATCCGTAAGCTTTTTTACCTACTGTGTAATTAACAGCCGCATATACACAGGCTGCGGCTAATACCAGAAATAAAATAGCGTATAAAAATTTAGCATAACCAAAAGCCTTGAAGATAAGAGAAACTGAAAATATGATCACAATGATGATGTTAAACCTAATGGCTTCAAACATTTTTGCTTCTGAAATAATTCCACTTTGAATTGCCCTTGTGGGCCCAACTCGTGTGTTGTCGTCTGTACCTTTAACAGCATCTCCATAATCATTGGCAAGATTTGAAAGGATTTGTAAACTTAACGTAGTTCCTAAAGCCAAAATAAAGACTAACCAATTAAAGTACCCCTGATAATATGCGAAACAGCTTCCAATTATAATCCCTGAGACAGACAGAGGTAATGTTCTTGGTCTAATTGCAGAGACCCAGGCTTTAAATTTTGTCATAAAACTTTTGAAAATTTAGGGAATCCATTTTTTGTCAAAATTGGGTTTACGTTTTTCTAAAAACGCATTTCTTCCCTCTTTTGCTTCATCAGTCATATAAGCTAAACGTGTTGCTTCACCAGCAAAAACTTGTTGACCAACCATGCCATCATCCGTAAGATTCATTGCAAATTTCAGCATTTTTATGGAGATGGGTGATTTGGCCAATATTTCTTGAGCCCATTGGTAAGCGGTCGATTCTAATTTATCATGCTCAATTACTTCATTCACCATACCCATTTCATATGCCTCTTGAGCGGAATAATTTCTGCCTAAAAAGAAAATTTCCCTGGCTTTCTTCTGTCCAACTAATTTGGCTAAATAAGCGGAACCATAACCTCCATCGAAACTTGTTACATCGGCATCGGTCTGTTTAAAAATGGCATGCTCCTTACTAGCCAAAGTTAAATCGCAAACAACATGTAAGCTATGGCCTCCTCCTACAGCCCATCCTGGGACAACAGCGATTACAACCTTTGGCATAAACCTAATTAATCGCTGAACCTCCAAAATATTTAGCCTATGGTAACCATCATTACCTACATAGCCCTGGTGTCCACGAGCTTTTTGATCACCCCCACTACAAAATGACCATATCCCATCTTTAGAAGATGGACCTTCAGCTGAAAGTAGCACCACACCAATGGATGTATCCTCATTGGCATCATAAAATGCCTCGTATAATTCCTTTGTGGTTTGTGGCCTAAACGCATTCCTTACATCTGGACGATTAAAGGCAATTCTTGCTACTCCATTACATTTATTGTAGGTAATATCTTCAAAATCTTTTACTTTCTTCCAATCGATAAATTCCATATAGCAACTTGTTAAAGTTTTGCAAAAATACAGTTTTTGTTTAATGTTTATAGGATTAGGATTGTTGTAATGTTTTGTTTAATCCTACATTTGAGTAACTAAATAACCAAGATTACGTGAATATTACTGCCTCCCCCCTAAACAGTAAAGTAATCGCTAAATACGAAGTTAACATTGGTACGTTATATATCTTTGATAATTACGTAGTTGGTGAATATAAAGACGGATTACATGTAACTTTCGATGATTACGAGGACGTCCGTGATAAAATTGAAAAGCATTTTGATGATAAGCCATTTGGTTTTATCGCAAATAGAATCAATTCTTATTCTCTTGAAATAACAGAAGGACCTAAGTTCAAAAAAGCCTTTCCAAATTTAATGGCATATGCGGTTATAGCTTATACTCATCAAACCAAACGCAATGTGGAACTAGAAAATCATTTCTATTTGTTTAATCGTTGTTGTTTTGATAATTTGTTGGAAGGTGAAGAATGGGTGTCTGAACAATTGAGAGAACTAACATCATCAGACGTTAGTTGAGATAAATACCATCTTCACGGAGATCAATAAGACGCTTTTTATATAAAGTGCCGATAGCTTTTTTGAAACTTTTTTTACTCAATTCAAGTTTAGATTGTATTTCTTCAGGTGAGGATTTGTCGGTCAATGGTAAAAAACCGTTCTCCCTCTTAAGAACGGTGAGTATGTGATCGGCGTTAGGCTCTATACTTTTATGCCCTGGTTTTTGAAGGGTCACGGTAATTTTATTATCAGGTCTAATCTTTTTGATATACCCTTTAATTCTATCGCCAATACTTAAATCCTTGAAAATTTCATCATTAAAAATTAAGCCAAGATGCTCATTGTTTATAATTACATTCATGCCCAATTCTGAAGGGTAAGAAACTATTAATTCAACTTCTTCTCCCTCCTCTACTTTAACTACCGAATTATTCAAGAACTGGTTTGTTTTACTTGAAGCTACCAATCGATTAGTGGTTTCATCTAGGTAACAGTAAACTAAGTACCACTCGCCCTTAACCATTTTTACAACTTGCTCTTTAAACGGGCAAAACAATTCTTTTACCAAACCCCATTCTAAAAAAGCACCAAAATTATTAACCTGATTGCACCTTAAGACAGCGAAATCATTTTTTGTGACAAAGGGTGAGTCCGTAGTTGCAACCGGTCTGCCTTCATTGTCCAAATAAACAAATACTGAAATGCTGTCTCCTATTTCAAAGTTTTCAGGGATGTACCTATTCGGCAATAGAACTTCTTCTCCGTTTTCATCCGAAAGAAAAAGTCCCGGTTCCCGTTGACGATCTATAGTTAAATTATGATATACTCCTATTTCCATATAGATATTTAATAAACAGACTCCTTGTTAAAATGTTTTACTAGCATATAATAAATTACGGCTCGATATTTATTCCTATTAGACTTACCATATCTATTCAAAACATCTACCAGTACTTCGTCTAGTCTCGACTCTTCAACAAGGCCAAGTTTTTTAATCAAAAAATTAGTCTTTACTCTTTCTACTTCTGATGGATCTGACGAAGATACGATTTCCGAATCTGCATTGTAAATTGAAGGACCCAAACCAACCACAACTTTTTTGAGCAAGTCCAAATCAGCTTTAACTCCAAATTTATCTGCCATATCAGTTGCGTATTTAGTTATAAGTTCCTCTCTTTTATTCATTACTTTTAATTTTGGTTGTATATCAACTAGCCTAAGAATTTAAAATATTCCGTAAGGGTTTTGTCATTTTCTAATCTAGGGGTAAATACTTCTAATATTTTGGGTTTAACAGATTCGTTATAAAATGTTTCCAAAGCTAAATCCAAATCATCTAAGTTGTTAACCGAAGAATATTCAAATGAATACATATCACTTAGCTCTTTAGCAGTTAATGAGTGGTGAGTTTCAAAAAATTCTTCAAAGGCTTCAACCTTTTTAGGTCCGGGTAAAATCCTAAATATTCCGCCTCCGCTATTATTTAAAATAATTATCCTAAAATTATTAGGAATGTAATTATTCCAAAGAGCATTACTATCATAGAAAAAACTCAAGTCGCCCGTTATAATTATATTTTGTTTATTATTGGCCACCGCAGCTCCAATAGCAGTTGAGGTACTTCCATCTATGCCACTAGTTCCCCTGTTGCAATAAACTTCAATGTCGTCTGCCAAGTTAAACAATTGGCTATAACGCACAGTTGCACTGTTGCCTAAGTGTAAGACAACATTTTCCGGAAATCTCTTTAATATAATGCTAAATACCTTTAAATCTGAATACGGGGCAGAGTCCAAAAATTCCTTATGGCGAGCCGAACGATAGTTTTTAACCTGTAACCAATAATCTCTATAATCAGAAGATTCAGTACTATAGTCCATTTGACTTAGAAAGGTTTGAGGTAATGATTTAAAATGCTTATTCAGACTAAAAAAAGTATCATTGGCCTTATTCTCACCAACGTGCCAATGTTCTTTAGGTTTATATTTACGCAAAAATGCCTTAATTCTTTTAGAAACGATCATTCCACCCAAAGTGAGTAATAATTCTGGTCGGAGCTTCTCAAACTCACTGTCGCTAAGAGAAGTTATAAGTTTATCTATAAAAGGGAATAAGTTAGGGTGATGAAGATTCGATAAGGTTTCCGTAAATACCACTATCCTAGGGTCAGATATAATCTTTTCTAATAATTCTTGATTAATCATTCCCGGGTCCATTGCGCCCACCAAAATCATAATTTTGGAAAATGAAGACCATTTTTCTTGAATAGAATCTAAATTTTCTGGCAAACTATGCTCTAATTGAGGAATACTATTTGAATAATTAAATTTAGAATTCTCAACCATGTTATATAGCGGTTCATCAAAAGGAACGTTTATATGCACCGGACTAGATTGAAGTATAGAAGTGCTTAAGGCCTTTCTAATCTCAGCTTCGTTTTGCTTTTCTATTGAATCAATTAGCCCAAGAAACTTTTCAAACTTGTTTTCTAAATTTTTAATCAATGGTGGGGCATCCTTCGACAACAAGCTATCGGAATTTTTCAAATCTGATTTTAAATTCGTTGAATAGCGAACATGACTGCCGTAAACATCTACTTGATTAATTGTCTGACCATCCCCAATTTCCACAAGGTGTTTTGGTCTATCAGCGGATAGTACAACCATTGGAATGTTAGTATAAAAAGCTTCGGCAATCGCAGGAAAATAATTGAGCAAAGCACTTCCCGAAGTACAAACTAAGGCAGTTGGGCTCTTGGATTGTTGAGCAATACCTAACCCAAAAAAAGCTGCACAACGTTCATCAACAATGCTAAAACAATTGAAAAATGGATCATTAGTAAATCCAATTGTCAAAGGTGCATTTCTACTACCAGGTGATATAATTATATTTTTGATTCCGTAAGCTTTACATAGTGCCACGGTCATTTGAGCGAGGGGACTTTCTGGATAATTCATCAAGGCACAAAGTTAAGTCATCAAGCTAAAATGGCCTGCATGGTTTTCATTTTATTAACCGTTTCCAACCATTCTTTATGAGGTATTGAATCTCGGGTAATTCCACAACCTGCATAAAGCCTAACCGAAGATGAAAAAATTTCCATACATCGTAAGTTTACAAATAATTCAGAATTGACACGGTCATGATCTTGTGAATTAATCATCCCCAAAAATCCCGAGTAAAAACTTCTGTTATACCCTTCATTTTTAAGTATGAATGAGATGGCTTCTTCTTTAGGGAAACCACCGACGGCAGGTGTGGGATGCAGTTTTGAAACCAAATCAATAAGTTTCATTTCATTATTTAAACGTCCATGAATAGAGGATTTTAGGTGATATAAGTTACCTGCTCTGGTAGTTCCGGAATCCCCTATAAATATTTCGCCTGAAATGGGATTCAACTCCTCTAAGATATAATCAGCAACTATTTTTTGTTCCAGAATTTCTTTACTACTCCAATTCGAAGATTTAAAATCAGTCTCTGAAATGGTCCCAGCCAATGCTACAGTTCTGTATGATGTCCCATTTACTTCCACTAAACGTTCGGGAGTAGCACCCAACCAAGTACCCACCTTTGGGTGATACCACAAGTAAACAAATGCGTTGGGATAAGAATGTAGAGCATTTTGAAAGCTTGAAAAAAGATCAAATTCATCGGTATGTAGGTCATTAATTCGTGAAACGACAACTTTTTGAAAAAGACCTTTTTTAATGGCGTTAATGGATTGTTCAACTAGGGACTCAAAATGTTTTTGATCATTCTCTAAATTCTGTTGGATAGACTTGGAATTATTCGTTTGAACAGAAAAATCCTTAATATGTTCTGATTTGATTTCGGTTTGATATTCAGGAAAAAGGATACTTTCTTCCAAATTGTTGAAGGGAGCAAAAACAAAACCTGTTTCTTTCAAGTTTTTAGAAAAAAATAAATCTTTACTCTTCTGAAATATTCCGAATAATTTCTCAGAATTAGGCTTTCTGAATAAAACGAAAGGTAGATTTTTGTCTTTATGCATTTGGGAATGCGCAATAATAGAATTCACCTAGGAAGTCTTTTTAGGTAAGGAAATAGTTGTGAGTTTGCACAAGGAAATAAGATTTTCACTTTCATCTATAATTTTTATTTCCAATAATTGTGTAGTACGTCCTTTATGCAGAAATGTTGCCTTGGCAAACACATAGCCTTCTGAAATACTTTTGAGGTGATTTGCTGAAATTTCAATTCCTCTTACAAAGACTTTTTCTATATCCATGAAAATATGAGCAGCAAAACTTCCAACACTTTCTGCTAAAGCTACCGTAGCTCCACCATGTAAAATCCCGTCTGGTTGATGCACCTTGGGTGTAACAGGCATTTTAGCAATAACCCAGTCTTCACCAACATCGACAAATTCTATTGACAATGTTTCCAATAATGTATTTGTACAAATGCTATTTACTTTATCTAAAATTTCTTGCTTATTGAGGTCCATCCTTTGAATTTATTGTAGCAAAAATACAAAATGGCTATATAAAAAAAGTGGCCACCTGTTGGTGACCACTCCTTTCAATTAAGAAATTAGCTATTAATCGCAATTTATCATTTATTATCGGCTGATATTACCTTCTTAACAATACTTCCTTCGTCTGAAGTTACTCTTACAAATAACATGTTTCCGTAAACAGTGCTTAAGTCAAGTGTTTTCTTGCCTTTAGCATTGGCTTTGTATTGAATGTTATCGTAAGTTCTAAGTATTGCACCATTTACATTAAGTACTTCAATTTTAACTTTCGTATTGAAATTGTACTCAAAGTTTACGTTCAACAAGTCAACGAATGGGTTTGGAGATACTTGAACATCGCTAGTCTTAGCAACTCTCGATGGGTTATTTCCTCCATCTCCACCTTCGTTATCTTCACAACTTACAGGTGCAGCCCCGTCGAAGCTATCAGAGCCCATATTATCTCCAGAATATGGATATTCTTCAGAGCACTGATAAAGAATCTCTTGACTTACACCATGTATAATGATATAGAAGTCACCAGACACGTCAACCGGTCCAACAGTATACTGATCAACTGAACCACCCAAGCTTGGGTTTAAGTTATATTGACCTGGTGCTACTGTATCGACATAGTCACCCTTACCTCTTTCCTGTTGTGGGAACATTGTACAACCGATGTAAACATGAGCTTCGCTAAGAATGAATCCATCATTCATGTCATACGAAACTGTAGCTTCACTACCATCATAATTTAAGGTAGCAACACCAGCAAATACTCCTGGTCCATCAGTTGGATCGCAGTCATTTCCATTTCCAGCATATAAGTCAAAGTTATAAATACCTGGTTCAATGATCTTAGTTGTCCATCCCCAACGACTGAAATCGTAGTCAAGGAAGCAATCGCTATTATCTCTGTAACCAAATACAGTTTCTCCTTCTCCTAATACATTGAATTCTCTTCTAACTTGAACAGTTATTGAAGCATCGTTTTCACAATTATCTTCAACATAGAAGGTGTACTCATAGACTTCATAGTTCCAACCAGATTCAATCATTGTTTTAGCAGATGACATCAATTCATCACCTGTAGCACAATTGTCGGTCCAATCAGCATATAAATACTCAGGAGCTTCAACCTCACAGATTAAGTCATCATAAGGACGAACAGTAATCTCTGGATCTTGGTCATCACCACCACTGTAAGAAACAGTAACTGGGAAGTCAACAAATGCGTTTCCGCATTCATCTTTTACCGTATAGGTATACGTTAATGTCCAGCTACAATCGTCACCTTCAACAGAAGGACCTGATCTCTCAACCACAACATTCCCGCAGTTATCATCAAATAAAGCTGCAATATCTTCCGCAGTAGGAGCATCATCAATCATCTCTGGTTGACAATCACTAATACCCGTTTCACCAGTTGGAAGTTCACCCTCAAGAGTTGGTGCGGTTGTGTCGCCACCACTATAGGTAACTGAACACATTACAACGTTTTCACAGTTATCTTCTATTTCATAAGTGAAAGTTTTCTCCCATCCACAGTTTGTTCCTGTCAGCTCAGTATCGGTAAGTGTTACATCTAAATCTGTATCACAATTGTCCATATATAGTGCTTTAACGTCTGCAATCAATGTTTCTCCATCGAAAGCTTGGGCGTCATCATAGCACCATTCAAGACCAGTCATATCTAGACTACTACAACCTATTTCTGAATCAATCAACATTGGTGGAACTTCATCCACAACGGTTACTACCTGTACGTGTGTGATAGTTCTACCACATGTATCCGTAAAGGTATAGGTTACGTTGAACTGACCACAGCTCGCATCGAACGGATCGGCAACCCCAGTAGTTCTACCTCTGATTGCACATGTCAATCCTAGGCTTCCACCACCTGTCTGATTACTATAACCTGGCTCAAACGAATCTAACTCTTCGCATGATATTTCTATATCCTCAAGAGGAGCAAATCGGGCCTGAGGCATAGGAAGAACCGTTATCTCATATGGTCCAGCATATAATGGTCTTTCACAATTATCCTGCCCAATATATTCAACAGTGATCGTACCGCCACAAGAGGTCCAATTTTCCGTTACAGAAGCTTCCAACACACCTTCTATTACACATTGTCCATCACTACCATTAGAGAAAGTGGCAGATGGAGCCATAAAGGCATCCGCTTGTAGACATGTCAATTCCGTTGGAAGCGAAGGTACATCTACCTCTGCCTCGGGCGCCGGGTCAACGTTTATTACGTACTGCGCATACAATGCGTTCTCGCACTGGTCTACGCCGCTATAGGTAACTGTGATCGTTCCGCCGCACTGGTCGAAGGCGAAGTCAACGTCGGGCTCTAGCTCGCCCATGTTGCTGCACGCCCCGTCGATGCCGTTGGTGTAGCTCACGCTTGGAGCCTCCCATCCGTCCGCAGTGGTACAGTCAACGCTGGCAGGGAAGCCTGGGTCGACGATCTCCGCAGCTGGCGCTGGGTCAACGTTTATTACGTACTGCGCGTACAATGCGTTCTCGCACTGGTCTACGCCGCTATAGGTAACTGTGATCGTTCCGCCGCACTGGTCGAAGGCGAAGTCAACGTCGGGCTCTAGCTCGCCCATGTTGCTGCACGCCCCGTCGATGCCGTTGGTGTAGCTCACGCTTGGAGCCTCCCATCCGTCCGCAGTGGTACAGTCAACGCTGGCTGGGAAGCCTGGGTCGACGATCTCCGCAGCTGGCGCCGGGTCAACGTTTATTACGTACTGTGCGTACAATGCGTTTCTCGCACTGGTCTACGCCGCTATAGGTAACTGTGATCGTTCCGCCGCACTGGTCGAAGGCGAAGTCAACGTCGGGCTCTAGCTCGCCCATGTTGCTGCACGCCCCGTCGATGCCGTTGGTGTAGCTCACGCTTGGAGCCTCCCATCCGTCCGCAGTGGTACAGTCAACGCTGGCTGGGAAGCCTGGGTCGACGATCTCCGCAGCTGGCGCCGGGTCAACGTTTATTACGTACTGTGCGTACAATGCGTTCTCGCACTGGTCTACGCCGCTATAGGTAACTGTGATCGTTCCGCCGCACTGGTCGAAGGCGAAGTCAACGTCGGGCTCAAGCTCGCCCATGTTGCTGCACGCCCCGTCGATGCCGTTGGTGTAGCTCACGCTTGGAGCCTCCCATCCGTCTGCAGTGGTACAGTCAACGCTGGCTGGGAAGCCTGGGTCGACGATCTCCGCAGCTGGCGCCGGGTCAACGTTTATTACGTACTGTGCGTACAATGCGTTCTCGCACTGGTCTACGCCGCTATAGGTAACTGTGATCGTTCCGCCGCACTGGTCGAAGGCGAAGTCAACGTCGGCTCTAGCTCGCCCATGTTGCTGCACGCCCCGTCGATGCCGTTGGTGTAGCTCACGCTTGGAGCCTCCCATCCGTCTGCAGTGGTACAGTCAACGCTGGCTGGGAAGCCTGGGGTCGACGATCTCCGCAGCTGGCGCCGGGTCAACGTTTATTACGTACTGTGCGTACAATGCGTTCTCGCACTGGTCTACGCCGCTATAGGTAACTGTGATCGTTCCGCCGCACTGGTCGAAGGCGAAGTCAACGTCGGGCTCTAGCTCGCCCATGTTGCTGCACGCCCCGTCGATGCCGTTGGTGTAGCTCACGCTTGGAGCCTCCCATCCGTCCGCAGTGGTACAGTCAACGCTGGCTGGGAAGCCTGGGTCGACGATCTCCGCAGCTGGCGCCGGGTCAACGTTTATTACGTACTGTGCGTACAATGCGTTCTCGCACTGGTCTACGCCGCTATAGGTAACTGTGATCGTTCCGCCGCACTGGTCGAAGGCGAAGTCAACGTCGGGCTCTAGCTCGCCGCTTATGTTGCACGCCCCGTCGATGCCGTTGGTGTAGCTCACGCTTGGAGCCTCCCATCCGTCTGCAGTGGTACAGTCAACGCTGGCTGGGAAGCCTGGGTCGACGACCTCCGCAGCTGGCGCTGGGTCAACGGTTATCGTCTGTTCAACCTCAATGAAGTTCTCGCATTCATCCTCTACTCTATATGTTCTTGTGAAAGACCCACCGCAGATACCTGGATGTTCAGTGTCGCCCACGAAGGTAACGGTAACATCGCTACATGAATCTGAAGCTGTTACAGCATTAACATCCGGCTCTGGAATAGCTCCACAGGCAACCTCTATGTCATCGATACTGGCTTCTGGATCGGTCTCATCATAATCTCTATAATATTTGATCGTATGCTCGGCTGTATTGCCACAGGCATCCGTAACAGAGAAGGTATATTCCCTGTACTGTCTGCACTCATTGACCTGGATAACAGGACCCGCCACAGGATCGTTCGGATGGTTAGGGTTGAACTCCGTCCATACAGACTGGGTTCCGGCCTTATCAAGACCACCATCGACCATCACTCCGCAGTTGTCAGTCCACTTGATGTTGACCTTGTCAGGCCATGGCTGGCACCAGCCAACAGTAGAACGGTCACCAAGGTCACCCTCGAATACAGGGGCTTGGTCGTCAGATTTCCATGTATAGGTAACCTCGACAGGAACGGCAGAATTACCACAATCATCGCTTACGGTAGCGGTAAAGGTCTGAGACCTTCCACATTCGTCCTCAACAACAGGACCAGGGGTAACAACCACCTCACCAACAGAACAGTTATCAGTCGCCGTAAACTCAGGAACTGGTATAAATTCTGGGTTGCAATCCAAATAGGTGCCGTCCTCAGGACCACCAACTTGGGTGATAACTGGAGCTTCATCATCAGGAGTGATTGTGAATTTAGCAGTATGTTCAGATCCGTCATAACAATAATCACTTACTAAGTAAGTCAAAGTAACAGATCCACCACATACCTCTGGCATCATCGGTTCGGTTTCAAATTCTCCAGAAGGATCACATCCACCGTCAACTGAAAATCCTTCAAGAAATTCATTCCACTTATCTTGAATATCCATATCGCAAGCACTAACGGTTACATCTTCTGGGACATTTACTTCAACTTCTGGAGAAGCCGGCACAGTAAATGTTGCTGAGCCATATACTGGATCTTCACAGCTACTTGTTGCTGTCCATCTCACTGTAACTTCTCCACCACAAGCAGATGGTGCATCGATATGAGAATCTGCAACTCTAGATGGACCACCATTACCGGTATCAGTAGTAACAACTAGGTCACATCCACCTTCAGCTGAGCCCTTAGCTAACCAAGCAGCAAACAACCCGTTCACTTCTTCTTGGCTCAAACAAGCGTCAACTGTTTCATCAGCTGGTGGAACAACAACAACTTTAGACGCAGCAGTCACCTTAAAGATTGCATCTGCGGTCTTCATTGGCTCACAAGAACTATTTGCTGAAAAGGTAACGGTAATTTCACCTCCACAGAAAGATGGGGCAGCAGGAGCATTATTGGTGACATTAAGGTCACATCCACCAGTAGCCATTGCACTTTCTAACCATGCAGCATATTCATTATTTACTTCTTCTTGTGTAAGACAAGCTTCTAAAGTTTTGTCTGCAGGAGGAGTCAATACAACAGGATCAGCTGCTTCAACTCCAAACTTAGCACTTTTTATAACTGGTTCCCCACAAACACTTGTTGCGGTCCAAGTTACTGTTACATCTCCACCACAATAGGATGGAGCTTCTTCTGCATCATTTTCTACTTGAAGATCACAACCTCCCTCTGCGGTACCTTCTGCCAACCAATCTGCAAAGGCCTCGTCTACCTCATCTTGAGACATGCATGCACCAATTGTTAAATCGGCAGGTGGTGTAAGCTCTATTGGAGCAGCCTCTAACCAGTGGTAAGTAACCATAACTGGTTCAGCAGGATTGTCACAATTATCCATTACAGTTGCTGTAAATGTTTGTGATCTTGAACAACCATTTTCAATTATATCTCCAGGTGTAACAGTAACCTCACCAACGGCGCAGTTATCGGTAGCCATAAATTCTGGAACTGGGATTTCCGCTGGATTACAGCCAAGATCTGTACCATTTTCTGGGCCACCTGTTTGTGTTATTTCTGGGTTAACTTCATCCACAACGGTTACTACCTGTACGTGTGTGATAGTTCTACCACATGTATCCGTAAAGGTATAGGTTACGTTGAACTGACCACAGCTCGCATCGAACGGATCGGCAACCCCAGTAGTTCTACCTCTGATTGCACATGTCAATCCTAGGCTTCCACCACCTGTCTGATTACTATAACCTAATGTTCCTGGCTCAAACGAATCTAACTCTTCGCATGATATTTCTATATCCTCAAGAGGAGCAAATCGGGCCTGAGGCATAGGAAGAACCGTTATCTCATATGGTCCAGCATATAATGGTCTTTCACAATTATCCTGCCCAATATATTCAACAGTGATCGTACCGCCACAAGAGGTCCAATTTTCCGTTACAGAAGCTTCCAACACACCTTCTATTACACATTGTCCATCACTACCATTAGAGAAAGTGGCAGATGGAGCCATAAAGGCATCCGCTTGTAGACATGTCAATTCCGTTGGAAGCGAAGGTACATCTACCTCTGCCTCGGGCGCCGGGTCAACGTTTATTACGTACTGCGCGTACAATGCGTTCTCGCACTGGTCTACGCCGCTATAGGTAACTGTGATCGTTCCGCCGCACTGGTCGAAGGCGAAGTCAACGTCGGGCTCTAGCTCGCCCATGTTGCTGCACGCCCCGTCGATGCCGTTGGTGTAGCTCACGCTTGGAGCCTCCCATCCGTCTGCAGTGGTACAGTCAACGCTGGCTGGGAAGCCTGGGTCGACGATCTCCGCAGCTGGCGCCGGGTCAACGTTTATTACGTACTGTGCGTACAATGCGTTCTCGCACTGGTCTACGCCGCTATAGGTAACTGTGATCGTTCCGCCGCACTGGTCGAAGGCGAAGTCAACGTCGGGCTCTAGCTCGCCCATGTTGCTGCACGCCCCGTCGATGCCGTTGGTGTAGCTCACGCTTGGAGCCTCCCATCCGTCCGCAGTGGTACAGTCAACGCTGGCTGGGAAGCCTGGGTCGACGATCTCCGCAGCTGGCGCCGGGTCAACGTTTATTACGTACTGTGCGTACAATGCGTTCTCGCACTGGTCTACGCCGCTATAGGTAACTGTGATCGTTCCGCCGCACTGGTCGAAGGCGAAGTCAACGTCGGGCTCTAGCTCGCCGCTTATGTTGCACGCCCCGTCGATGCCGTTGGTGTAGCTCACGCTTGGAGCCTCCCATCCGTCTGCAGTGGTACAGTCAACGCTGGCTGGGAAGCCTGGGTCGACGACCTCCGCAGCTGGCGCTGGGTCAACGGTTATTACGTACTGTGCGTACAATGCGTTCTCGCACTGGTCTACGCCGCTATAGGTAACTGTGATCGTTCCGCCGCACTGGTCGAAGGCGAAGTCAACGTCGGGCTCAAGCTCGCCCATGTTGCTGCACGCCCCGTCGATGCCGTTGGTGTAGCTCACGCTTGGAGCCTCCCATCCGTCTGCAGTGGTACAGTCAACGCTGGCTGGGAAGCCTGGGTCGACGATCTCCGCAGCTGGCGCCGGGTCAACGTTTATTACGTACTGTGCGTACAATGCGTTCTCGCACTGGTCTACGCCGCTATAGGTAACTGTGATCGTTCCGCCGCACTGGTCGAAGGCGAAGTCAACGTCGGGCTCTAGCTCGCCCATGTTGCTGCACGCCCCGTCGATGCCGTTGGTGTAGCTCACGCTTGGAGCCTCCCATCCGTCCGCAGTGGTACAGTCAACGCTGGCTGGGAAGCCTGGGTCGACGATCTCCGCAGCTGGCGCCGGGTCAACGTTTATTACGTACTGTGCGTACAATGCGTTCTCGCACTGGTCTACGCCGCTATAGGTAACTGTGATCGTTCCGCCGCACTGGTCGAAGGCGAAGTCAACGTCGGGCTCTAGCTCGCCCATGTTGCTGCACGCCCCGTCGATGCCGTTGGTGTAGCTCACGCTTGGAGCCTCCCATCCGTCCGCAGTGGTACAGTCAACGCTGGCTGGGAAGCCTGGGTCGACGATCTCCGCAGCTGGCGCCGGGTCAACGTTTATTACGTACTGTGCGTACAATGCGTTCTCGCACTGGTCTACGCCGCTATAGGTAACTGTGATCGTTCCGCCGCACTGGTCGAAGGCGAAGTCAACGTCGGGCTCTAGCTCGCCGCTTATGTTGCACGCCCCGTCGATGCCGTTGGTGTAGCTCACGCTTGGAGCCTCCCATCCGTCTGCAGTGGTACAGTCAACGCTGGCTGGGAAGCCTGGGTCGACGACCTCCGCAGCTGGCGCTGGGTCAACGGTTATCGTCTGTTCAACCTCAATGAAGTTCTCGCATTCATCCTCTACTCTATATGTTCTTGTGAAAGACCCACCGCAGATACCTGGATGTTCAGTGTCGCCCACGAAGGTAACGGTAACATCGCTACATGAATCTGAAGCTGTTACAGCATTAACATCCGGCTCTGGAATAGCTCCACAGGCAACCTCTATGTCATCGATACTGGCTTCTGGATCGGTCTCATCATAATCTCTATAATATTTGATCGTATGCTCGGCTGTATTGCCACAGGCATCCGTAACAGAGAAGGTATATTCCCTGTACTGTCTGCACTCATTGACCTGGATAACAGGACCCGCCACAGGATCGTTCGGATGGTTAGGGTTGAACTCCGTCCATACAGACTGGGTTCCGGCCTTATCAAGACCACCATCGACCATCACTCCGCAGTTGTCAGTCCACTTGATGTTGACCTTGTCAGGCCATGGCTGGCACCAGCCAACAGTAGAACGGTCACCAAGGTCACCCTCGAATACAGGGGCTTGGTCGTCAGATTTCCTGCTAACAGTAACAGTCTCAGTATCTGTGTTTCCACAGCCATCATTTACAGTAAATGTATATAATCTGTATTCTGTACATCCATCACTTGATAATTCAACCCCACCGTCAGACATTAGATCTCCACCAACAGCACAATTATCTGTCCAGGTAGTTTCTAAATATTCTGGCCAAGGCTGATTACACAATTCTAACATATAATCATCTAAATCAGCAATTTCAGGAGCAGTATTATCTATAACAGTAATAGTTTGAGTTGCATTAATGGTTCGACCACAAGCATCAGTGTAAGTATAATTTACTTCGAACTGACCACAATTCCCTTCAAATTCATCAGCAACCCCTTGAACGCTTCCACTTATTTCACAAGCACCATCATTTCCATTTGAGAAGGAAAGCATACCGGGAACAAATGAACTAAGTTCCTCACAAGCAACTTCCAAATTATCTAACTGATCAAATACTGGAGCTGGGGCTGGATCAACATTAATTGTGTATTCCGCAAATAGGCTGTTCTCGCACTCATCGGTTCCCCTGTAGGTGACCGTGATGGAACCGCCGCACTCAGTGAAGTTGTAGTCAACCTCGCCGGACAGGCTTCCAGAGATGGCGCATTCACCATCCAAGCCGTTTGTATATTGAACGTCAGGGGCATTCCAACCGTCCGCAGTGTCACAGCTGACGCTGTCTGGGAAGTTCGGATCAACTATCGATGGCGCAGGTGCAGGATTAACAGAAATTGTCCTGCTATGGGTAATGGTCCTTTGGCAATCGTCCGTATAGGTCCAAGTCTCAGTATAGCTGCCGCCACAAGCGTCATGGCTGCCAGTGATCTGGCCTACCACACTACCGCTTATTGCACATGAACCGTCCTCACCATTGCTATAGCCCAATTCCATTCCTGCAGGTGCACCGTCGACACAGTCGATGGACATATCACCTGGCATAGAATCAAAGCTTGCCTGAGGAGCAGGATCAACGTTAATTGTGTATTCCGCAAATAGGCTGTTCTCGCACTCATCGGTTCCCCTGTAGGTGACCGTGATGGAACCGCCGCACTCAGTGAAGTTGTAGTCAACCTCGCCGGACAGGCTTCCAGAGATGGCGCATTCACCATCCAAGCCGTTTGTATATTGAACGTCAGGCGCATTCCAACCGTCCGCAGTGTCACAGCTGACGCTGTCTGGGAAGTTCGGATCAACTATCGATGGCGCAGGTGCAGGATTAACAGAAATTGTCCTGCTATGGGTAATGGTCCTTTGGCAATCGTCCGTATAGGTCCAAGTCTCAGTATAGCTGCCGCCACAAGCGTCATGGCTGCCAGTGATCTGGCCTACCACACTACCGCTTATTGCACATGAACCGTCCTCACCATTGCTATAGCCCAATTCCATTCCTGCAGGTGCACCGTCGACACAGTCGATGGACATATCACCTGGCATAGAATCAAAGCTTGCCTGAGGAGCAGGATCAACGTTAATTGTGTATTCCGCAAATAGGCTGTTCTCGCACTCATCGGTTCCCCTGTAGGTGACCGTGATGGAACCGCCGCACTCAGTGAAGTTGTAGTCAACCTCGCCGGACAGGCTTCCAGAGATGGCGCATTCACCATCCAAGCCGTTTGTATATTGAACGTCAGGGGCATTCCAACCGTCCGCAGTGTCACAGCTGACGCTGTCTGGGAAGTTCGGATCAACTATCGATGGCGCAGGTGCAGGATTAACAGAAATTGTCCTGCTATGGGTAATGGTCCTTTGGCAATCGTCCGTATAGGTCCAAGTCTCAGTATAGCTGCCGCCACAAGCGTCATGGCTGCCAGTGATCTGGCCTACCACACTACCGCTTATTGCACATGAACCGTCCTCACCATTGCTATAGCCCAATTCCATTCCTGCAGGTGCACCGTCGACACAGTCGATGGACATATCACCTGGCATAGAATCAAAGCTTGCCTGAGGAGCAGGATCAACGTTAATTGTGTATTCCGCAAATAGGCTGTTCTCGCACTCATCGGTTCCCCTGTAGGTGACCGTGATGGAACCGCCGCACTCAGTGAAGTTGTAGTCAACCTCGCCGGACAGGCTTCCAGAGATGGCGCATTCACCATCCAAGCCGTTTGTATACTGAACGTCAGGCGCATTCCAACCGTCCGCAGTGTCACAGCTGACGCTGTCTGGGAAGTTCGGATCAACTATCGATGGCGCAGGTGCAGGATTAACAGAAATTGTCTGCTCAATTTCAATAAAGTTCTCGCATTCATCCTCTACCCTATATGTTCTTGTGAAAGACCCGCCGCAGATACCTGGATGTTCAGTGTCGCCTAGGAAAGTAACGGTAACATCGCTACATGAATCTGAAGCTGTTACAGCATTAACATCCGGCTCAGGAATGGCTCCACATGCTACTTCAATATCATCTATACTAGCTATTGGATCAGTTTCATCATAATCTCTATAATATTTAATGGTATGGGTAACATTATTACCACATGCATCGGTAACAGAAAAAGTATACTCTCTGTACTGTCTGCACTCATCAACTTGCATCACAGGACCAGCTACCGGATCATTTGGATGGTTCGGGTTGAACTCTGTCCAAACGGATTGACCGCCCGCATTTGCAAGCTCACCATCTACCATCACGCCGCAATTATCGGTCCACTTTATGTTTACCTTGTCAGGCCATGGCTGACACCAGCCAACTAATGCACGGTCGTTCAAATCACCTTCCAATACTGGAGGTTCATCATCATTATTCCATGTATAAGTTACGGTTACTGGCTCGGCAGGAGTTCCGCAATCATCGCTCACCGTTGCAGTATAAGTTAACATACTTGTACAACCATCGATAATTGTTTCACCGGTTTCAACCAATACTACTCCAACACCACAATTATCCGTTGCCTCAAACGTTGGAACCGGTATCGATTCTGGCTTACATCCTAGATCGAAACCATCTTCAGGCCCACTAGTTTGAGAAATGACAGGAGCTTCAACATCAACTGTCCAAGTATAAGTAACCTGAACTTCATCAGCAGCATTTTCACAATCATCACTGTAAGAAGCCGTAAAGGTTTGAGATCTTGAACATCCATCTACAACTATATCACCTGCATTAACAGTAACAGGACCAACCTCACAGTTATCTTCAGCCGTGAAAGAAGGTGTGGGAATTTCACTTGGGTTACATCCTAAGTCTGTTCCATCATCTGGACCTCCGGTTTGAGTTATGGTAGGTGCCTCAGAATCTCCATAAACGGTAAAGGTTGATTGGCAAGCGGCAGATTGATCACAAGAGTCATCTACAAAATAGGCAACTGTTATTTCATCTCCGCATTTATCCGGAACAGGAATATCGTTAATTGAGCCAACCGGCATAAATTCACTTCCATTTAATGAATATTGGAAGGATTCGGTTGCTCCTTCTTCACCAATATAAGTGAAGGAATTTAAGAATGTATCAAACTGAGAATTAATGTCATCTTGAGAAGCACATGCCATTACTGGAACATCAGCAGGACAATTAGCGGCAAGCTCAGGACAAATTTCCTCATACTCGCATTCCTTGATTTTAAAGTTTAAACTTCCATTAGTTAAAGTGTCATAGAACAATGCTATATAATATACATTGTAAACATCTTCACCAATAGCAGCAGCATCATAGGACCATGCTTCATATTGATTTTTGTCACTACAGGTAACAATATGCTCTGGAAGTAAATCTGTACATCTTGCAGGATCACTCAAAGCTTCATAAACTGTTGAATAATCTTCACCTAATTTAAAGCTTCCTCCATGATAAAGAAACCAACTATCAACCGCACCAACGGCTTGAATTTTTGTTCCTTTAACTCCAGGAGGAGTAGCAAATACTATCCATTGCAAATACTTTCCCGTAGGACAATTCCCAGAAGCAAATAATTGCTCATAAGTCAAATCCTCTGCCGTCCGTGCTCCATTCCCAATTCTGGAGGGTCCATCACCTGGATAAAGCACTTCATTGGGTTTGTACATCAAATCATTAACATTTTCAGCGGCATCTGCTGAAGCGTCAATACCACATCCATCGGTATCCGCAGCATTGGTACAGGCAATTAAACCTGATTCTACGGCACCACTGTTAGAACAGTAGACTTTTGCCATACAAGGTGAAGTTCCATGTCCATCAACCATGTTTGGCTGACATTCAATTGGGGAAGATTCACATTGGGCGTAGGTCTGTTCAACAGAAAATGTCAAAAAAAGAATAAGGGTAAGCCAAAAGGCAAAACCCTTGGTTGAAAACAAACAACATCGATCTGTTGAATGTTTTACAGAAGTAAAATTTAACATAACCTAATAAGTTTTGATTAATAACTAAACCAAAACATAGAGCATGTCAGTTTAAAAATATACGTAAAATTGGAGCAATGATGCGCTATTAA
This sequence comes from Aegicerativicinus sediminis, assembly GCF_015476115.1. Taxonomy (GTDB): domain Bacteria; phylum Bacteroidota; class Bacteroidia; order Flavobacteriales; family Flavobacteriaceae; genus Aegicerativicinus; species Aegicerativicinus sediminis. Next base: position 3,935,679 of record NZ_CP064295.1, read on the forward strand.
TCATTACTTCGCCACGGAAAGTGGCAGGCTATTAATCTGGTTAAATACTGATTTTCAAATCAAATAGATTGAAGCATATTGTATTTAAACAATTAACCAAATATAGATATTAAATTCACAAAATAATCATCAAAATTTGTATTTTTTAATTTTGTAAGATTTTTCTTTCCTTAACTTGCAATACACAGAATTTTTGGGACTTTCTGTAATTTTTGAGCAAAAAAAAAGAGTGTTGGAGAACACTCTTTGTCATAGCTGAACATCTGTTTCTTTTTAGGGACTATGCAGTTTACTTTATGTTTCAGTTGTTCATTAACAAAATTGCAAACTCCATGCCAAAATCCTTAATTATATCCATTAGAAATTTAACTCAAATTAAATTTATACTATGGGAATAATATTCAATTTTTAGGAATATTCCGGAATTTTACCGACCACTCCCCTATAGAAATTTTTGATGAAGGCAAAATCAGAATCTTGGTCGTCTGTGGGGAAAAAGGGTTCAGAAATCTTATTTACTTTATTTTGAAAATCTAGCGTAAACATTATTATTGGAACTCCTGCTCTTTTTGCAATATGGTAAAAACCGGTTTTCCATTGAGTTACTTTTTTCCTGGTCCCTTCTGGTGCTAAGGCTAGACGGAATTCGTTCTTTTCTTCAAACAATGCCGCAATAGCTTCTGTTTTATTTTGTCCCGAGGTCCTATCCAGCGGAGACCCTCCAACAGCTCTAAAATACCATCCGAATGGCCATTTAAAAAGCTCTTTTTTGGCCACGAAATGAACCTTTAAACCCACAATCTTCCTTAATAACAAACCAATGTAGAAATCGTGCCAGCTTGTATGTGGAGCAGCAATTATTACAGCCTTTTTGTAAACATCTTTAGAGAAATCTGTATTTCCCTCAATACGCCAACCTAGCAACTTGAAATAAATGAATTTGGCTAACCACCCCATAAGCAACTACATTTTATTATATAGTTTTATTATGTCATCTAGAGAAAATTTCGTTTTCCAAGAATTTCCAAATGCATTTTTCCAATAATCCTGATAATTGATAGATATTTTAGCCATTCTTTTTATTTCACTATCTGATAAATTTGAACTTAAATTTTGGGGTAAATCGATATTATGGATTAGCATCATTTGTTTAAACTCCTCAACTTTTTCAGGAAAATAATCTGATAAGGCATTAAAAACTATACAATTACTAATTGCATGCTTTAGTCCCAAAACGTCTATTAAACCGAAACTAAGGGCTCGGCAAATACCATTGTTGGAATGCAATGCGCTGAGACCTGAATGCCATGAACCTAACATTAATTGTTCTTGTTGCGATTCGGAATCAATGTCTGCCTGCAAAATATTCTCTAAACCCTTCATCGCCTCACGAGCATGAGATATGCTTAAAGCATTCGAATAATGCCCTGCCTCAGATTCAACTGATTGAATAAAACAATCTGCTGCGGAGAAAAACCATTGGTGGTGAGGAACATTTTGTATTAATTCTGGATCTAATATTACTTGGTCAAAAGTTATATATTCGGAAACTATACTTGATTTACCATCGCCCCCAATTAATACCGATTTGTTTGAAACCTCAGCTCCAGTACCTGATAAGGTAGGTATACCGATATGATAAATAGGAGCATTTTTCACTAAACCGATGCCCAAATAACTTTCAGCATTTCCTGGATTGGTAAGCATAATAGAAACCGCTTTGGCAATATCCAAAACACTACCTCCTCCAATTCCGATGATCGCTGAAGGTTTTTGAGGAAATCTCAAAATTATATCTTCAGTAATCTCATCTATTTTATATGTTGTTGGCTCATCGTCAACAGAAACATACAAAATTTCATCTCTGTAGGCCAACGGAACCCTGGACGTTAAGTAGGAATTTCCTTGAAACACCTTATCCGCGATAAATAAAAAAGGCGCATTACTATTTAGTCGCAATGGACTTAAAATTTCAGGTAATTGACTGAAACTTCCACGTCCAAAAACGACCTTTGAAACCATAGGAACGTTCTTGTAAATCATTTATATATCTTAAATTAATTTGGGGCTGTTAATTTTTTCTTTATTTCCAAAAGAGAGGAAAGCGTTTCATAAGGGTATTCTTTCAACACATGCTCTTCCACTTGCTCATGCATCCAAGTAGTATGAAATGGAACATGTACTGCTTTTGCACCTAGTTCGATGAGAGGCAAAACATCTGATTTTAAAGAGTTTCCTATCATTAAAAACTCTTCTGGACGAATTTCGAGATGGTCTAGTAACTTTTTATAATTTAAAGGTTGCTTGTCACTAACCACCTCAATATGATGGAAGTAAACTTCTAAATTAGATTTCGCTAATTTTCTCTCCTGATCTAATAGATCTCCTTTTGTAACCAATATTAACTTATAATCTTTGTACAACGACTTGAGGGTTTCCTCAACTCCATCTAAAAGCTCTACAGGTTTGTTAAGCATATCCTTACCGATATCTAGCATTTTTGAAATTGCTTCATTCGGCAATGAGTTATTGGAAAGTTGTAGACCACATTCTACCATACTTAACACAAAACTTTTAATGCCGTAACCATAAAATTCTAAATTTCCTATTTCTGTGCGAAACAATTCCTGATCGATTGTATTAGCCGTTTCATATGGCGCCAACAACTTGGCAAATTGAAGCTCGGCTTCTCTAAAATAAGTTTCGTTAACCCATAGGGTGTCATCAGCATCAAAACCGATAACCTTTATGTCTGAATAATCTATTTCCATTGCTTCCTAGCCAATTCTAAATCTTCTGGGGTATCTATACCAATGCCTTCAACAGTGGTTTCTACCATCTTTATTTTCTTTCCATATTCAAGATATCGAATACACTCTATCTTTTCAGTTGCTTCTAAAAATTTCATCGGAAGTTTTGCAAAATCTAATAATGCGGATTTTCTAAAAGCATAAATCCCTTTATGTTTAAAGTAACGTGCGCCCGCATCTTTGTCTCTTGGATATGGAATTGGACTGCGGGAAAAATAGAGTGCAAAATCATTTTGGTCAACTATAACCTTTACTATATTAGGGTTTGAAATGTCTTCCCATCGGTGCATTTCTACCATTATAGAAGCCAAATCAATTTCTTTATTGAAATCCGTTTTAAAAACTCCCAAAACTTTTTCTAAACTCTCTTTTTCTATAAATGGTTCATCACCTTGTACGTTTACAACTATATCAATCTCCAAATCCTCAACGGCTTCGGCTATTCTATCACTACCAGATTCATGAGACTTTTTACTCATAATTACATTACCCCCTGCAGCTTCAATAGTCTCCTTAATAATTTCACTGTCCGTAACAACGTAAACTGCATCAAACAAAGCTGTTGCCACAGTTGCATCGAATGTCCTTACAATCACTGGTTTACCATCTAAATCTTGCATTAATTTCCCAGGGAATCTCGAAGCGCTATAGCGCGCAGGTATCATTGCAATTATTCTCATAATCATTCAAAAGATATTCAAAAATAGAGCTTTTTGAATCATTTATTTCTTATTCCTACTAAACTTCCGACTCCATCTCCATAAAACAAAAAGTATAATAGTCACAAAAATTACCGCTACCACAGGAAGAAGAATAGAAAATATGGAAACGACCAAGGAAACAATGGTTTCAATACCTGAAATTATTGGATTACCTAGTCCGCCTGTAGTTGCAGTTGAAGTAAGTCTCGTTGCACCAGTTGTCCCCGCAATAGCGGCTGCTGTACCTCCTCCGGCAATAATGGCCAAGGACCAGGTTACTACTGGATCTAAATTGGCCACCGTTGAAACCATCACTGCGGTGCCTGCAATTGCAGCCAGCGGAACTGCAATGCTATCCAATAAATTATCAACAAATGGTATAAAATAAGCGAGGATTTCTATTACAGTTGCTACACTCAAAACAACCACTGAGGCAAAGCTACCGAGCCATTGCCACGATTCGTTCAACTCCCAAATATTAAAATAAGCTGCTAAACTCAAGGCCAAAAGGGGTAGAAACACACGAAAACCAACTGATGCGGCCAACCCAATACCTAAAAAAATGCTTATTATAGTTTCTTCCATTAATTAAGGTGAAAAAATAGTTTATCCGTTTAAATGATTAATGAATTTAATGAAAAACAAAATACTCATCCTTAAAACCTATAAGGTATAACTTATTTTTTGCACGGGTTATTGCTGTATATAACCATCTTAAATATTCACGATCAACACCATTAGGTAAATATGGTTGCTCCACAAAAACGATTTCCCACTGCCCTCCCTGCGACTTGTGACAGGTTATGGCATAGGAAAATTTTACTTGAAGGGCATTAAAAAACTCGTTTCTTTTTATTTTCAAAAACTTCCTGTAATTAGATGCCTCATCAGCATAATCTTTAAAAACTTCTTGATATAAAGAATTAGATTCTTCGTAAGAAAGGGATGGAGATTCAGAAGTAAGTGTGTTTAATAACAATACGGTTTCAAAGGGCCGCATACGTGGATAATCAACCATTTTTACCTTTACACGCGCAAACTTGAAACCATACAATTCTTTAAACTCATATATTTCCAAAACTTCTATAATATCACCGTTTGCAATGAAACCGGCTTCGGTAGTCGGCTTAATCCAGAAGTAATTGTTTTTTACAACCATCAATTGGTCACCTGCAGACAATTCATTTTCATTATAAAGAATCCTACTTCTAATTTGTTGATTATATAAATTGGCTCGTTTATTACTTCTCACAATAATGGTAGTTTCTTCATATCCCTCATCACTGTAGGCTTCATTAAGCGCATCTAATATTTCATGTCCATCTATCAATCTTACAATATCCTTAAAGCCATTCAAATTAAATTTGAAGCTTGAATAATCATTTGAAAAAAGAACTTCACGTACTTCTGTGGCATTTATTAAAATCCCAGAGTCCATTTCTTGTCGGACCACCTCATCCATTTCAAGGCCTAAAACTTTCTTGTTGAACTTCCATTCCAGTTGCTCTTTATCTAAGGCAGGACTTAAATCACTTTTAACAGGCGGCAGCTGAGCGGTATCTCCTATCAATATTAGCTTACATTTAAATCCGGAATAGACATAATGCACTAAATCTTCTAAAAGTGATCCATTTTCAAAAATCTTAGATTCGTTTGCATTATCTGGAATCATTGAAGCTTCATCTACAATAAATATGGTATTGCGATGTTTGTTGGGCTGCAGAACAAATTTCACGCCCCCACTACGGTCTTTTTTCGGGAAATATATTTTCTTATGTATAGTAAACGCCTCTTTACCAGAATAATTAGAAATAACTTTTGCTGCTCTACCAGTTGGAGCCATAAGAACAACACTCTTTTTAACCTCCCAAATATTTGAAACAAGGGTACCAATTATGCTAGTTTTTCCCGTACCAGCAAAACCCTTCAACATGTATATTTCGTCGGTGTTGTTCTCTAATACAAATTTGCTTAATTGCTCTAAAACTACAAGTTGTTTAGAGGTAGGTTCAAATGGAAATTTCTGTTTTAAAAGCCTGAAGAATTGAGGTATAGTCATTTAATTGGAAAGGTTTGGTGAAATTACCAATTAAATAGACTTTTACCAAATTAGAAACCATCGCAATACTGCATAAATGCTGATTGCAACAACGTTTGAGTATTTGTGTACATTTTAATACCAATGGTTTTTGTGATTAAAAAAAAATTGTAGATTTGCGTTACACCTTAAATAAAAAATAAAAAACTAACTATGTTGACAGTAATCATTACAATTGTTATCGTAATTCTCCTCACGGTTGGTATCGTTTGGTTGATCGACAAATTTGTGCCTAATAAAATAAAACCAGTCATTACAATTGTGTTGTGGATACTGATCTTCTTCTTAGCCTACATAACGTTTATGTCTGTTTATGGAGAAATTAAATTTAACGATCTTAAAAACAAGCGATACGCTGTAGTTATCGAGCGTTTAAAGGATATTAGAGATTCCCAACTCGCCTATAAAACTGTCAATAAAAAATTTGCTAAAAACTTCGATGAGCTAGTAACCTTTGTGGATACAGCTCAGTTCGTAATTACGCAAAGAAGGGATACTACCGTTGTTGATGCCGAATTAACCAGACGATATGGTGGTGTTACTACATATAGAGATAGTGTAATTGTAGACACACTTAATTTTGTACCAGTAAAAGATTCTTTATTCGGTGCTGATAATCGCTATAAAAATATGATGAATGTTCCGGTCGGAGAACCAGGGGCAAAATTTGAAATGCAGGCTGGAGACTTGGAAGGAATTCCTGTTTTTGAAGCAAAAGTGAAAAAAGATGTTATTCTTTTTGATCAAGAGAGAAACTTGGTAATGAAAGAAAATCAGGTAATTTCAGTTGATGCTGTTAATGGTTCCGAATTAAAAGTAGGATCAATGAATGAGGTTAACACTAATGGTAACTGGCCTAAAAACTATTCAAAAGAACAATAATTTGGTTGATTCAACCGATAAAGCATTGTCCATTCAAGTAAGTTTGAATGGACTTTCTTTTTGTATACAAGACAACCATAAACAATTTATTGGCGGGAGTAGTATTAAATTCAATGCACCACTTACCCCATTCAAACTACTTGAACAATTAGAATTGTTTATTGACCAACATAATCTTCAGCAAGAATTTCAATATGTACAAATTGTTTTCAGAAATGAAATCTGTGCTTTAGTTCCAGAAGATTATTTCAATCAAGATCAAATAGCCGATTATTTAAAATTCAACTCAAAAATTCTAAAGTCAGATTTTATTGCTACTGATACTATAGAAAGCATTAAGGCAAAAAATGTCTATGTTCCGTTGATGAATATTGTTAATTACCTATTAGATATTTACGGTAGTTTTGAATATCGCCATTCTGCCACAATACTTATAGACGCAATCCTTACCAATAATGTAGAACCTAGCACAACAAAGGTTTACCTCCATTTGGATGGTACCTATTTTGAAATGGTGGTGATAAAAAAAGGAAAATTGGAATTCTATAATATGTTTGAATTCAACTCAAAGGAGGACCTGATTTATTATGTTTTATTTACCATGGAACAACTAAAATTAAATCCCGAAAACATTCCTTTAGAAATTATGGGCGACCTTACAGAAGAGGATGATATTTTTAGAATTATTTACCGGTATATCCGCCACGTTCATTTATTTCAATTTGAACCGTCAATTGATTTTCAATTACTTTCTGAAATCGAAAACCCTTATTTATTAATAAATTCTTTTTCTTATGCGAATAATTTCCGGGACGCTTAAGGGAAGAAAAATTAATCCCCCTAAAAATTTACCCGTCCGCCCTACAACTGATATGGCTAAGGAAGGCTTGTTCAATATCCTCAATAATCATTATTATTTTGACGAACTAAAAGTGTTAGATTTATTTTCTGGTACTGGAAGTATTGCTTACGAATTTGTATCTAGGGGTGCACCAGAAGTTATAGCGGTTGACCAGGATTTTAAATGTATTAAGTTTATAGAACAAACCGCTTCAAAATTGGAATTGCCTATTAGAACAATTAAATTGGATGTATTCAAGTTTCTAGAAAATAATACTCAATCTTTCGATGTAATTTTTGCTGATCCACCTTATGCACTAGATTTCGACATGTTTGAAAAAATGGTTTCATTGGTAATTGAAAAAGGTATGTTAAAAGAGGAAGGGCAATTGATTATTGAACATTCTAATAAAACAGATTTATCGAATCTTTCTTCATTTATAAATGCTAGAAATTATGGAGGCACTGTTTTTAGCTTCTTCGAAATCTCTAATTGACCTTATTGTTTTTGCAACAAATATTTTTTGCTAAATTTAAAAACAAGAGCTAGGCCCTAAATTGTCTCCCACAACTATTCTACTTAAGGTTAATAGTCTACCAATTAATTTATCTACTAGTTTGTTGTATAAACTAACCAGTACCAATCTAAAACTTTAAGTATGAAAATTGTTAATTTCTTTGCCAGCACATTTATCTTTCTTTTTGGCCTAACCCTTAACCCACAAGATTCGCCTACTATGTATTGGGTACATCAAGACAATGTTCATTTCAACAAAATGAACGACTTTGAAGACATTGCAAAAAGACTAATTAGCCATTGCAAAACTCATAAGATAGATGCTCAGTGGACCGCCATAGCAGATAATAATTCTACCTATTATTTTGTAACTCCAATTAGTGGGATGGCTGATTTAGATAAAAATCCATTTGGACCTTTAGATGAGAAGGTAGGAAATGACGAAATGAGTAAACTATGGAATGATTTCAGTCCATGTTATGATTCACATAGGGACTATATTGTTAACCACATACCAGCATTATCGTATCAACCAAAAGTGATGACAAGCGATATAAAAAATTACAGAGAGTACCACTTTGTATACTTTACACCTGAAAATCAAGGTAAAATGTGGAAAGCATTTCAAAATGTAAAAAAATTGTACGAATCAAAAAATTCAAATATTGGTTATGACGTATACCGAAGTGGATTTGGAAGTGAAAGAGATTATTTTATGGTATCCATTAGTGGCAACAGTCAATTAGCAGTTGCCCAAGCAGGAGTTGCAAATCAAGATGTCTTGGGGGAAGAAAGAAGAGATTTAATGTACAATATGATAAAACTTGCAACCGACTATGAAAAAAAGGAAGCAAGCGTAAGGCCAGAATTGAGTTATTGGCCAGAAAACAATGATTAATTATTAAAAAGTAAAGCCCTTTTGTATTTCAAAAGGGCTTTTATATTTGAGTAAACCTATAAGCCGAATTCTGTTACCACAAAGTGGTCTCCTATCATTTATCTTAACGAATTGTTACCAATCCGCTTTAGCTGCCTACCCTCCAACATTGGGCGTGCTACCCTTTAACGTTGGTATACATGGCATTGCACCGCATAGAGTTTACCTGATTTCACTACAGCATTACCTGTACATACTTTCTGTTGCACTTGTCCTAACCTCACGGCCGATGGCTGTTAGCCACTATGCTGCACTCTGGTGTTCGGACTTTCCTCCACCCTTTAAAATAAGGACAGCGATAGGACGGTTTACTTTTGCAAATATAGTGCAACCCTCTGCTTTAACAATTTAAGAGGCCCTCGAAATGCATAAATCGTGTTAATAACTTATACCAAAAGCTAAGGTTAGTAGTTTCAAATTTGCGTCTAATTATTAACTTTGTTTAAATTCAAAATAAAATCCAGTTCCTTGGAGCATTTCATTGTTTCGGCTAGAAAATATAGACCTCAAACATTTAAAGATGTTGTGGGGCAATCGGCCATTACAAACACTCTTTTAAATGCCATTGAAAATAATCATTTGGCGCAGGCCCTATTGTTTACAGGCCCTCGTGGTGTAGGTAAAACTACCTGTGCTAGAATTTTGGCCAAAATGATTAACATGGATGGCGATACCAAGGATGATGAAGATTTTGCTTTTAACATTTTTGAATTGGATGCCGCTTCGAACAATTCAGTTGATGATATTAGAAATCTAACCGATCAAGTTAGGATACCTCCTCAGGTGGGCAAATATAAAGTCTATATCATTGATGAAGTTCATATGCTCTCTTCCTCTGCTTTCAATGCCTTTCTGAAAACGTTAGAAGAGCCTCCAAAACATTGCATTTTTATACTTGCAACAACGGAAAAACATAAAATAATACCTACTATTCTTAGTAGATGTCAAATTTTTGATTTTAAGCGTATAACGGTAAAAGATGCAAAGGAGTATCTAAAGTATATTGCAGAAGAACAGGGTGTAACAGCTGAGGATGATGCCCTTCATATTATAGCCCAAAAAGCTGATGGAGCCATGCGAGATGCCTTGTCAATTTTTGATAGGGTAGTTAGTTTCTCTGGGAAAAATTTAACGAGGCAGGCCGTCACGGAAAACCTAAACGTTTTAGATTATGAAACGTTTCTCAGAAGTACGGACCTAATTTTAGAAAATGATATTCCTGGTCTCTTAATGTTGTTTAATGATACACTGTCCAAAGGATTTGATGGACAAAATTATATCGTCGGATTAGCTTCACACTTCAGGGATTTAATGGTTTGCAAAAATCCTGAAACAATTGCTTTATTAGAGGTTGGCGAAAACATTGCAGAAAAATATCAATTGCAAAGTCATAAAACTTCTATGGAATTCTTGATAAGAGCAATTGAAATTGCCAATGAATGTGACCTAAACTATAAAGGCAGTAAAAATCCTCGTCTTCTGGTTGAATTAAGCCTTATGCAATTAGCCTCCATTACGTTTAATGGAGAAAAAAAAAATAATAGACATTACATAATTCCTGCCTCATATTTCAAAAATAAGGGTATCAAAGCCATTCCGGTTAACAAACCTGCTACTGCTGCCGTTGAAAGGATAACCATTGAAAATAACCAACTAAACGAACCTACTGAAGAACTTTCAAAAGTAGAAGAACCTCAGCCAGAACCTGAAAAAAAAGAAATCGTTATTGATATAAGCAGCACGAAACAAACTTCAGGGTTATCATTGTCTAGCATACGGAAAAAAAGAGAACATCTAATTCGACAAATGGATGTGGTGGTGGATGAATCGGAATTACCTAGAGAGGCTGTTACTGAAGATCAGCTTCTGGAAGTTTGGAATACTTATGCGTCCAAAATGGAAAATAAAGGTAAAAAGTTGTTGGCTTCTACCCTTTTAATGGATCAACCTCAATTGAGAGGTACTGTGATTCACTTAACCTTTCCAAATGAGACCTTAAAAATTGAATTGGAAAGAGAACAACTCCCCCTTCTTGCACACCTTAGGAAAAAATTAAAAAATTACGATCTTAATATCAAGATAACTGTAAAGGAAGACAAGGAGAAAAAATATGCTTTTACTGCCCGGGAGAAGTATGAAAAATTAAAGGAGAAAAATCCGAATATAGAATTACTAAGAAAAACCTTTGGCCTTGACCTCTAATACAAAACGCTCATCAATTTATGTTATCGTAATTTCTGCGATTTGCTTTTCTGTTATTTTTAATTCATTGGATAAAGTAAAAACATCTTATATAAAAGATCCTGAAACCTTAATTCGGAAATCATTTACAAAAATTGAAAAACCCATTTACGAGCCTGAAAATTTAGTTGAGATTGAAAAGGACACCATCTTATCTAATGGATTTAACGTTAAGGTTAAAAACTTTACAGTGATGGAAAAATCCGAGGCGTTTAAAATACAGGAGACTAAGGAAATTTATAGAAGACCTTTTAATGCGGTCATAGACATTGAATTTGAAGGAGAACCGATATTTAAAACCGTCGTTGACAATTTTTATTTGAGAAATCTTAGTAATACCCAATCCTTATTCCTAGAACACGCCTGGTTGTATGAGGAGGCAATTGATAGCGATACTGTAACTTTAGCCTTGAGTTGTCTAGAATTAAGAGCTGTTGAACGTTACAATATATATTTACAAATCAATAAAGAAGGAAAATTACTCAAGGTAACTTCCGATAGAAAATTTTCTTAACATGTTAGGCTTAAAACTTCCCACAGATCCGCGTTGGGTGAATATTGTAGAAAAAAATATTGAAGATATCTTAACCGATCATGCGTGGTGCGAGCAAAAAGCGGCCAGCACGGCCATTTCTTTGATTGTTACATTTCCTGAATACAATGAGCTAGTTCAAGAGATGACGGCATTGGTTAAAGAAGAAATTAGCCATTTTAAATTAGTACATGATAAAATTGTTGAAAGAGATTTAATTTTAGGTAGGGAAAGACGCGATGATTATGTTATTGAATTGATGAAATTCTTTCCTAAAGGAGGCTCACGCAGTACCCAATTAGTGCATCGTTTACTGTATGCTGCTCTCATCGAGGCCAGAAGTTGTGAGAGGTTCCTTTTACTTTCCAAAGAATTACAAGACCCAGAGCTAGCAGAATTTTATAGGAAATTAATGGTTAGTGAAGCAAACCATTATACTATGTTCTTAGGCTTTGCTCGCCAATATGGAGATAAAGAGGAAGTAAATAAAAAATGGGATGAACTTTTGAAGTATGAAGCCGAAATTATGTCTCAATTAGGCAAAACTTCACAAGTACATGGATAAAAAAACCCCAACATAAACTGTTGGGGCGCCTGTAATAGTTGAATTAATTTATGATCCATTAAAGTTTCAATCCGAAACCTAGTTGGATATTATTGTTTTTGGCTTCGAAATCTGGATTTTCATCCAAAATATCAGACAAGCCAAGTGAATAGCGAGCATCTAAAAATAACATCTCGGTTATCATAACCTCAATTCCACCAACTCCTGAAAAGTTGAAGTCTTTAATTCCATCTTCATGTTTCCAAACCTTGGTCCCGATTTGTGGCCCAACACCAATTTTAAAACTGTTACCAATAGCAAAACGAAGCATAACTGGTAATTGAATATAATCCAATCTTAATTCTTTTTCCTTAGCACCCTCTGCAGAGAATTGTAATTCTACAAACAAAGAAACGACATCAGAGAAATTATGGTCCATAAAACCTCCAAAAACAAAACCGTTTCTTACAGTTGGGTCTTCACCTAAACTTGGTTTAAAATCTAAATTTGAAATGTTGATACCCGCTCTGGCACCCCACAATGTCTCTTGCGAAAAGGATAGTGTTGTAAATAACACCATCAGCATAGTAGTAGTAAGTAATTTCATAATAGTTCGATTTGAGATTTCGAATATACTTTGATTTCAACTAAGCCCTATAATTTTTAGATGTCTAACAACAAAAACAAGACAAACGGTGCTTTAATCCAGTTCTTGACTGCTTACAGTGTTGAAATACATGCTTTTAACGATACCGTCAGACAATCCTATTTTAGGCACATAAATATCTTTCGCCCCACTCCATTTCATCGAGGATAAATAAATTCTTGTGGCTGGAATAATTACGTCTGCCCTATCTTGATTTAAATCTAATTCCGTAATTCGTTCATCATAGGTATAATTCTGAAGATCGTTATAAAACGAAGTCAGCCAAAAATAAGTTAAAGGTCTACCCATTTTTTTACCAGATAATTTGAAAATCTTGTTAATGTTTCCGCCAGACCCAATTAGGTCAACTTTCTCAAATTCTTCTGTATTTGTTTTAATCCAAATTTCTAATTCCTTCCAAAGGGCATTGGGAACCATGTCATTTAATAATCGAACAGTTCCTACTTTAAAAGATTTAGAAGCAACAGTAATTCCTCCATGGATTACGGAAAATTCTGTGCTACCACCTCCAACATCAACATAAAGATATGTTTTATCTTCAATTAAATAACTCTTCAAATCAGTCGCGGCTATAATTGCAGCCTCTACCTCACCATCTATTACATCAATTGTAATTCCAGATTTTTGTCGAACCGCCTTCACAACCTCAATGCCATTAGTTGACTCCCTCATAGCTGAAGTAGCACATGCTTTATACCGCTGTACTTTATGTGACTTCATCAATAATTTAAAGGCCAACATGGTATCTACCATCCGTTGTTTATTAGATTCAGAAATAGTATGATCAATAAAAACATCCGAACCTAAACGAATAGGAACACGAACCAAAGAAGTTTTTCTAAATATGGTAGGCTTGTTTTCCTGTTCAATAATATCTGCAACCAAAAGTCTAACTGCATTTGAACCTATATCGATGGCAGCATATTTCTTAAACTTAAGCATACTATGAATTCAATTTATCTAAGTAATAGGTATAGGTTTCAAATTGGGCACGTACTCTTGCTAGGCCATTTTTTTTGTATTGGTTATTCTGCACCCTATTTATAATTCGTGCCTTAACATTGTCTCTCCAACAAATATTGTATACGTCTAGCAGTTCCTTTTTAATATCCTCATCGTAAATAGGACATGTAACCTCTACCCTATTTTCAATATTTCTTGTCATCCAATCTGCCGATGAAATAAATACTTTTGCATCATCTCCATTACAGAATATAAATAGACGGGTATGTTCCAAAAATTTATCTACTATACTGATAATTTCAATATTCTCGCTCATTCCTTTAACACCTGGAACCAAACAACAAATCCCTCTGACAATCATTTGAATTTTAACCCCAGCCCTACTTGCCTCATAAAGTTTATCTATAATGGCATAATTAGAAATGCTATTCATTTTAAGTTTTATGTAGGCAGGAATTCCTTTTTTCGCATTGGCAATTTCCCGATCTATTAAACTAAAGAATTTAGATTTGGTATAATGCGGTGACGCAATAAGATGTTTGAAAGTGTATGGACGATAGTTAATCTCAAGAAATTCAAAAATTGTATTTGCATCCTTTAAAATCTGTTGGTTGGCTGTAAAAAGGGTAAAGTCTGTATAAATTTTGGCTGTGGATTCATTAAAATTTCCTGTACTTATAAATCCATACTTTTTCAATTTGTCATCTTCTTCCCTTTCTATAACACATATCTTCGCATGTACTTTAAGGCCTTTTATACCAAACATTAAATTGATGCCGTCTAGTTTCATCTGCTCAGCATAATCAATATTTGCTTGCTCATCAAATCTTGCCTGTAATTCAATTGAAACAGTAACTTGTTTACCATTTTTTGCTGCATTAATTAATGAACTGGCAACATGCGAAATTTGGGCAAGTCTATAAATAGTAATCTTAATGGATTTTACTTTTGGATCTAAAGCTGCCTGTCTCAAAAATTTCACAACATATGAAAAGGTGTGGTATGGGGTATACTGCAAAAAATCCTTCTTTGCAATATTATTAAATATATTCTCTTCCAAACTTAAACCTATAACAGGAAGCGGGCGAATTTTTTCATACATGAGATCGGTTCTGCCAAGTGAAGGAAAATCCATATAGTCCCTTCTATTATGGTATCTTCCACCCGGAATAATACTATCGCCACTATCAATTCCCATTTTAGACATTAAATAATGAAGGGTTTCCTTATCGATCATCTTATCATAGACAAACCTCACAGGTTCACCTATTTGTCGATGTTTTACACTTTCTGAAATTTTATCGATAAAACTTTTACTCAGATCACTATCAAAATCAAGTTCACCATCACGAGTAATCTTTATCATGTGTGCACAAATACTTGAATACTCGAAGATGCTAAAGATATCATCTAAACAATACCTAATTAAATCATCTAAGATTATAATGTAGTGACATTCTCCTTTCTTAGGCAGCACAACAAAACGCTCAATGGTCTTAGGTATTTCAATTAAGGCAAATTGGTTAGCACCCGTTACCAATTTCATTTTTACGGCCAGGTAAGCCGCACTATCCTTTAAATTTGGCAAATCGACGTCATCATTTAAAATAATGGTCATCAAGGCCGGACTTACTTGTTGTATAAAATAATCCTTAATAAAGCCTCTTTGTGCAGGATCTATTAAGTTTTCATTTATAATATGAATATTATGGTATTTAAGCCTTTTAAAAATATTACTAAGAATATCTAAGCTTTCAGTTTGCTGCTTTATAACTACTTGAGTAATAATCTCAAGGAGCTCACTTGCTTTGACACCTCCAAGTTCAGATTTACCTGCTTTACCGGCTTCATCTATTCTCTTAACGGTAGCATATCTAACTTTGAAAAATTCATCCAGATTATTGGAAAAAATACCTAAAAACCTAAGGCGCTCAATTAAAGGAACCGTTTCATCTTCAGCTTCTTGCAAGACTCTTGCATTAAATTGAAGCCAACTTAATTCACGGTTTATGTAAATATTCTTGGTGGTATTCATATACGGCGTATGTGCTACAAATATATTTTATTTACGCCGTTTATCTTAGTTAAACTGAACTTGGCTTAATACTATCCCTATTATTTTAGATCCTTAGGTTTAAGAAGTAGGTTGGTCGAACCCTTAGAAATATTTTCCCAAGTATCTATATCAAAATGGATTTTCGCCAAACCAGAGGTTGGGAAATTTCCTATATATTGTGATCCCAGGGAATTAACCAAATTTGTCAACGCAAAATTATGCCCAAAAATCATAGCAGATTCAATTTTGTTGTCCATTGATTTGATAAATCCTAAAATATTTTCACCACTAAAATCATAAAGTTTGTGATCTACCGTAACCTCTTCAATGCCCACACCTAGGGTATCCATAAAGATTTTACAAGTAGAAAAAGCCCTATTCGCAGGGCTCGAAAATACCCTTTCTGGCATAAAATCCTCTTCTTTAAAGCGTTGAGACACCAATTTTGCATCATTTACACCCCTACCCTTCAAAGGGCGCTTAATGTCAGTAACATCGTGCTCCCACGACGATTTAGCATGTCTTACAAGTACCAATATTTTCATGTTAGATTCGTTTAAATGCAAATTTTATCGATAAAATGTTGGAAATCTCCGTTTTAACGATTATTTTCGTCCCTTCAACATTTATTTTTGTTAAACCAATTGGTTATGAGTTGCTTTGCTATATAAAATTAATGTAAATGACCCCAAATCACAAGCATATTAATCGATCCATTCTTGCATTGGTATCCAATGCTCTTCCCTCCAAGCATATTCAAAGCGATTCACGTCCCAAGGGGCTTCAAAAACTTTGATATATGGTCAAACAAATTTTAAATTTTTTTTTCGGTAAACGAAATTAACTATTAATCAACAATTCTTTGTAGCGATTTACCTACTGATGTCGCTCCAGAGAAAACCCGGTAGCCCCGGCTAACAAAACTAAAATTTTGGCTTATGAAAACAATTACTACAAGGGTTATGAATTTTCTGCCCCTTCTACTGATCCTACTTTTCGCCCCGGGATTGGTTTTCAGTCAAACAGATTCCAATGAAATAACTTCATTTGAAGCCTACACCTCATTGAATTCCACTGCTGAAACACTTAGTACAAATGAATGTACAGCAAACGACTTTCACGTAGACGGTCTTAGGTTTGTAGATGTAAATGGCGGTGACCTTGGTTCCTGCGAACCTGGTACAGAGCAAATGGTTAAAATTTATGTGACATTTGGTTCGCAAGGAAATGCACAAAGATATTCCGTTTTTGTCCGTTACGATTTATGGATAAATGGGGTTGATACAGAACAAACCGTTGAAAGATGTTATTATGAGAATGAATCTATTCCAATTGGTATAGAAGTTGAATTAACTGAATTTTCTTGGATTTGTGGCGACAGAGTGGAATTAAAAAATTTCTACATGGCGTGGCAGTCCAATATCGGTGCAGATTGTGGCCCGAATGGTTCAAAATGTTATTACGATCCTGATGGTTATATAGTTGATGCTCCTCTGGTTACAGATTTTACCTACCAACAAGAATGTGGTACCAACAATGTCGATTTTACTGCTGACGTAACTGGTGGAGATATTAACAATCCATATACCTATTCTTGGACCTTTGGGGATGGTGGCACTTCAAATGAGGCTAATCCTACCCACACATATGCTACTCCAGGGACGTATGATGTCTCCTTAACTGCAACTGATAGTAAAGGTGACTTTGACGATCAAACTTACACCATAGAAGTTAATACTGTATTAACAGGACTAACTTTAACTCCTACACATATAGAATGTGGTGGAGATACAACAGGCTCAATTGAGGCAAGTGGTGTAATGGGAGGTTCTGGAAATTACACTTATAGTATTAACCCCTCTCCAGAAGGCATGGTCCTGACCAATAATGTATTTAGCAATTTACCTAGTGGTAATTACGAAATTACTGTTACTGATGAGGTAAATTGTTCTATTAGTCAAGGTACAACCATCAATGTAAATGATTCAACGGCTCCTACAATTACAGCTCCTGAAGGATTTGAAACCGAAGGATGCTCTGCTTCAGACGTAACCTCAGAAGGAAAAACAACACTTGTATACTCTTCTACCGCCGCCGAAATTTCAGCAGAACAATTTATGGCTGAAGGTGGTACTTATGTTGAAGAAAATGTAGATTCAATTACCTATATAGACGTTGCTTCGGGTACATGCGATATAACTATAACTAGAACATTCACTATTACTGATGAATGCGGAATGTCTGCAACTGCGGATCAAACTATAATTGTTTCGGACAATACCGCTCCATCCTTTACAGTTCCAGTCGATATTACAATTGGTTGTGATCAAGATTCAACCGATCTTTTAATAACTGGTGATGTTTCAGATGAAAATGATAACTGTTCTGTAGATATTGAAGCTACCTATTCCGATGTTACCGCTGCTGGATCTTGTGCAAATGCAAGTGTTATCACTAGAACTTGGACTTTAACTGACGATTGCGGTAATTCTACAACTTACGATCAAACTATTAATATTGTTGACCTTGATGCTCCAGTAGCGCCAACCTCTCCGGAGGATATTTCATATGAATGTATGGAAGATGTTCCTGCAGCAGGTAATATGACTGCGACCGATGCTTGTCAAGGAGATATTATTGCAACTGGTGTTGATGTAGTTTCTGACGGCGAAGGTTGTGAAAAAATTATTAATAGATCATGGACATTTGTAGATGCTTGTGGAAATGAAAGCTCAATTTCACAAACAATTACGGTAAAAGATACTACTCCCCCATCTATCACAACCCCTGCAGTTGATCTTGCAGTTGAATGTGATGGCCTTGGAAATACAGCAGCACTGCAAACATGGCTAAACACTAGAGGTGGTGCAGTTGCTTCTGATAATTGCTCAGATGTAACCTGGACGAACAATTTTACTGCATTGTCTGATGATTGTGGTATGACTGGTTCAGCTACTGTAGAATTTACAGCTACTGATGATTGTGGAAATTCCTCAACCACTACTGCTACATTTACAATTAAAGACGATACAGCACCAATTATTACCGAACCTGCAAGGAATTTACAGGTTGAATGTAATGGAAATGGAAATCAAGATGAATTACAAGCTTGGTTAGATGATCATGGCGGAACAAGAGCCGAAGATGCTTGTAGCGAATTAATTTGGTCTTACGAATTTGAAGAAAGTGCAGAAAACTGTGGCAATACTACCTTTACTAAGGTTATCTTCACAGTAGCAGATGAATGTGGAAACGAGAGACAAAGTATTGGTGTTTTTGTAATAAATGATAATACCCCACCAACTATTACAGCTCAAGCTGTTGGAAAAACTGTTGAATGTAATGAAAATAGCTTGGCTAATTTAACACAATGGCTAGCTAGTCATGGAGGCGCTTCTGCTGAGGATGATTGTTCTGATAACATTACTTGGTCTAATGACTTTGAAGGATTAGATGAAGCTTGTGGTCAGACTGGATCTGTTACAGTAATATTTACTGCGTCTGATGGATGTGGTAATACTGCAACCACGAGTGCAACATATACCATTACAGATACTAAGGCACCAGTAATTAATAATCAACCACAAAATTTAACCGTTGAGTGTGGAATTGATGATGCCCCAACTATGTTGCAAAACTGGTTAAATAATAATGGTGGCGCAACTGCAATTGATAATTGTAGTGAAGTAATTTGGACAAATAACTACGGTGGTGCAAACTCAGATTGTAGTGCACCTGTAGAAGTGACATTTACTGCTACCGATAATTGTGGTAATGCCACATCGGTTACTGCAACTTATTCTGTGCAAGATTCTATTCCTCCAACATTAACTGGGGAAGCATCAGATATTTCTTATGAATGCTCAAGTGATATCGATAGCCTAATTGAAAATTGGTTAGATACCAATGGAGGTGCAACTGCTACGGACGACTGCTCTGCTATTGCCTGGTCTAATGACTTTAATGGTTTAAGCGGTGGTTGTGGTTCAACAGGTAGTGCAACAGTAACCTTCACTGCTACGGATGGCTGTGGAAATGAAGTTTCTACAACAGCTACCATTAGTGTAAATGATACTACTGCTCCAGAATTCACGACTGAGGCTGAAAATTTAATTGTAGAATGTGATGGAACCGGAAACACCGCAGAATTTGATGCTTGGATGGCCAACAATGGTGGTGCAGTTGCTGAGGATGGATGTGGAAATATTTCATGGTCGACTTCTGTAAGTGCTTCATCCGATGGGTGTGGAAATACAACTTTCGTAAAAATTGTGTTCACTGCCGCAGATGAGTGTGGAAACCAGTCTAGTAGTATTGCAACTTTTACTGTTGTTGATACTACCGCGCCCGAATTTGTAGCTCCGGACAATATAATTTTAGAATGTGGACAAGATGAAACAGACTTAAACTTAACTGGTTCACCTACTGCCCTTGCTGATATTTGCGATACTCAATTAACCACATCCTACACTGACGCTGAAGAAGTTGGCGCTTGTGCTGGTGAAAGAGTAATTACAAGAACTTGGGTTGTATCTGATGATTGTGGAAATGAAAGCTCAGACACACAAATCATTACTATACAAGATACTACAGCCCCAGAATTTACAGTACCTGAAAGTGTCAGTATAGAATGTAATCAAGATTACACCGATCTAGCTATCACCGGAGATGTAACCGATGAAAGTGACAATTGCTCTACTAATTTAGATGCAACCTATACAGATGCTGTTGCAGAAGGTGATTGCCCTAATTCAATGGCAATTACAAGAACTTGGACATTAACAGATGACTGTGGTAATATTACAGAGAAAGTTCAATCGATAACTGTAACGGATTCAACAGCTCCAACATTTACAGTCCCTGAAAGTGTTACATTGGAATGTGGAGATGATTATGCAGATTTGAGTCTAACAGGAGATGTTACAGATGAAAATGACAATTGTAGTACGGATCTTGACGCTAATTATACAGATTCAATCGCTGAAGGTGATTGCCCGAATAGTGTAGTCGTTTCTAGAACTTGGACTTTAGTTGATGAATGTGGCAACACAACATCTGCGGTTCAAACCATCACTATTGAAGATAAAACACCTCCAACTTTCACAGTTCCGGTTAGTTTAACTTTCGATTGTGATGCGGATTACAATGACCTTTCAATAACTGGAGATGTAACCGACGAGGCTGATAATTGTTCTACAAATTTAGATGCAACTTATACAGATTCAGTTTCCCAAGGAGATTGCCCAAATAATGTGGTTGTATCTAGAACTTGGTCATTAACTGATGAATGTGGAAATACCACTACAGCAGTACAAACAATTACCATTGAAGACAAAACAGGTCCAACATTTACAGTACCAGAAAACATCACTTTAGAATGTGATCAAGATTATACTGATTTGTCTATAACCGGTGAAGCAACAGATATAAATGACAATTGCTCAACTGGATTAGAGGCAACTTATGTAGATGTTATTGTCCCAGGAGACTGCCCAAATACTATGTCAATCACAAGAACATGGGCAGTAACAGATGAATGCGGTAATACAACCGAAATGGGACAGACCATAATGATTCAGGATGAAACTCCTCCAACTTTCACAGTGCCAGAAAGCGTAACTATTGATTGTGGAGATGATGAAAATGATTTAAGTCTTACAGGTGATGTAACCGATGAGGCTGATAATTGTTCATCAGATCTTGAAGCAACATATTCTGATGTTTCAGTAGAAGGAACATGCCCCGTAATAAATACAATTACAAGAACTTGGACATTGATTGATGAATGTGGAAATGTAACTACAGCAGTTCAAACAATTTCGGTTCAAGATAATACTGGCCCTGAATTTGAAGTTCCAGCTAGTGTAACCATCGAATGTACAGATGATGTTAATGACCTAGAATTAACTGGTGCTCCATCAAATATTACAGATAATTGTTCAACAGATTTACAACCAACATATTCCGATGTTGTAATAAATGGTGATTGCCCAGGATCCTATGTTATAACTAGAAGTTGGGAAGTAACTGATAGTTGTAATAATTCAACTGTAAAGGAACAAACAATAACCATTCAAGATAGTACTGCTCCTGTTATTGATGGAGATTTTGAAGAATCAATCTCTGTAAACTGTAGCAGTATACCAGGCGTAGATGCGCTAGTTTTCACTGATAATTGCAGTGATAATGTTGAAGTCGTCTTTAATGAGGTGATTGGTGATGAGTCACAAAATACTTATACAATTACCAGAACCTGGACTGTATCAGATGAATGTAATAATGAAGCTTTATATACACAAGTAATTACAGTTGATAATACTCCAACAACCGTTAATATACAGCAACAATTATGTAATGATGAAAGTACCGAAGCGTTTGATTTATCTACTCTTTTAGGAAATGATGTTCCAACGGATGGCACATGGACGGTTGTTGATGGAGACATAACACTTAATGGAAGCGTAGTAGATCCGGAAGGTGTTGCTGAAGGTGATTATATCATTAACTATGAAGTTGACAGTCCTACTGGAGGATGCCCAACAGTTTACATCTTCAGTTTAACTGTAAACCAGTGTATCGTATTAGAATGTAATGATCCTATTATCTCTACAGCTGTTACCCCTAATGGAGATAACGTGAATGATTTCTTTACCATTACTGGAATTGAAAATTGCGGATTTACCATCGATTTGAAGATTTTCAACAGATGGGGTGCCATGATTTTCGACAGTAATAATTACGATAATACCTGGAGTGGTGAATCTTCTGATGCCTCAGTAGGCGGTGCAAACAAGGTGCCAACAGGAACGTATTATTATATAATAAACTTAAGAAACAGTGGATTACCACCTTTTACAGGCCCAATCTACATTGCAACCAAATAAATTTTAACCTATGAAATTGTTTAAGTTTAACATAATTGTCGCTTTTATACTGCTTAGTAGTACCGCGAGTTTTGCCCAACAATTACCGCAGTTCACACAGTATATGTACAATACTATTTCTATAAACCCAGCCTATGCAGGGAGTAGAGAAACCTTAAGTATTGTAGGATTACATCGTAGTCAATGGGTCGGTCTTGCAGGAGCACCAACAACCCAAACCTTATCAATTCACACCCCAGTAGGTGCCTCTGAGAAGGTAGGTTTAGGATTCTCCTTTATAAACGACGAGTTAGGTGCCCAGAATTTCCAATATTTATATGGAGATTTTTCATACACCATTAATACTGGAGATAACACAAAACTCGCGTTTGGGTTAAAGGCTGGATTCACGAGTTACAGTTTAGATGGTGAATTTATAGCCCAACATCCGGATGATCCATTAATTTATGGTTATGAAGATCGCTGGAAGCCAAATATCGGAACCGGTATATTCTGGCATAGTAATCGTTGGTACCTTGGTTTGTCCGCACCACGATTATTAAATACAGATTATAGTGGAGAGGATGGTTTTGAAGCTCTTGAACGTGTGAGTTATTATTTTACCGGTGGTCTTGTATTCGATCTTGGCGAATCTGTCAAGTTTAAACCGGCTACTATGTTAAAAATGACCAACGGAGCTCCATTATCCTTTGATTTAACTGCCAATTTCTTATTCAATGAAGTGTTTTGGCTTGGAGCAGGTTACCGTTTTAACGAACGAGCAGGTGCTCTTGGTGGAATTGCAGATTTCCAAATTTCTAAACAATTACGAATTGGTTATGCCTATGAATATCCAATTTCAGACCTAAGACCTTACACCAATGGGACACATGAGATACTATTGATGTTTGAATTATTCAAAAGTAACCGAATTAAATCGCCACGATACTTCTAAAAAACCAGATCACGATGAGAACAAAACTATTTATATTATTATTTGCTCTGGGCTCAACAGCTATGATCGCCCAAACGAAGTTGGCTGATAAGTTTTTCAAAAACTACGGCTATATCAAGGCGAGCGAGCTCTATGAGGAAGCCGTAAAAAAAGGTGATAGCAGCTTACATGTGTTAACCAGACTTGGAGATTGTTACTATAACAATTCAGAATCCCAGCAAGCCGTAAAATGGTACGGAGCTGCGGCTAATAAACACAAAGACATAGGTCCAGAATACATGTTTAAATACATCCAATCCTTAAAAAGTATTGGGCAGTACGCTGAAGCTGACGAATGGACCAGGAAATATATGGAAATGCAGTCTGATGACGATCGCTTAGAAGATTACCAAGCGAGTAATCTAGACAAATATGAAGATTTGAAAGAACCAGATAATATGATTGTCAAATTACTTAATCTGCCTTTCAACACAGCGAACTCAGACTTCGGTGCTTATCATTTAAATGATAAATTGATATTTGCCTCTGCAAAACCAGATAATAGTGAGAAACTATATGGATGGAATAAGGAACCTTTCCTTGATTTATATCAAACTTCTGTTTCAGAGGAAGATGGCGAATTAAAATTCGGTGAAATCGATTTTATCAACGCTACAAAAATCAACACCAAATATCATGAAGCAACAGTAACTGTGTCCAACGATGGTAAAACCATGTATTTTACTAGAGACAACATGACCGGTAAAAATAGATTGGGATATGATAGAAAGGGAACCTCGCATCTAAAAATATATAGTGCCACTCTAAAAGACACTATGTGGACTGATATTAAGGACCTTCCTTTCAATAGCGAGAAATTTTCAAATGGCCATCCAGCATTAAGTCCAGACAACAAAACACTTTACTTTGTCTCAGACAGGGAAGGTGGTATTGGAGGTACAGATATTTATTCTGTTGCCATCAATGAGGATGGCACCTATGGTGAACCAATGAATCTTGGTGATAAAGTAAATACTGAGGGTAGAGAGATGTTCCCTTTTATTGACAAAGACAGTACTCTTTACTTTTCATCAGATGGACACTTAAATCTTGGTTTGTTAGACATTTTTAAATCTAATATTCTAAAAGGTGAAGACGGAGAACCGGAAAATATGGGAGCTCCTTATAATAGTGGATATGATGATTTCGCATATATAATTACTGGAGAAGGAAGGGGTTATCTGTCTTCTAATAGACCAGGAGGTAGAGGAAATGATGATATTTACAGTTTCACAGCTTATGAATGTCAGCAACTTGTTAAAGGTGTTACTAGAGATAAGAGAACAAATGAAATACTTCCAGGAGTTACAGTTAAGCTTATCGATGAAACAGGTAAGATTGTAGCTGAAACAACATCCAATCAGAATGGAGAATATGAGTTAGAAGTAGATTGTAATAAGAAATATACGATTCTTGGAAGCAAAGAAGATTATAAGGACGATATGAAAGAATTAACTACAGATGATGATTCTGAAAAAGTTCATGAAATTGATCTTTACCTAGAGCCATTAATCATAGAAGACCAAATTGTAATCAATCCTATTTTCTTTGATTTCGACAAATGGAATATTAGAACAGATGCAGAATACGAACTGGAAAATATTGTGGATGTAATGAGAGCACATCCAACCATGAAAATCAAAATTGAATCTCATACCGATAGTAGAGGTAGCGACCGTTATAACATGAAGTTATCTGATCGTCGCGCCAAATCAACCATGGATTATATCCTATCTCGTGGAATTGAGCAAGATAGAATTATCAGTGCCATCGGTTATGGAGAAACTCAATTGTTGAATGGTTGTTCTAATGGAGTAAAATGTTCAAAAGAAGAACACCAACTTAATAGACGTTCCTACTTTATAATAGTAGAAAAATAATTTGCTCAACTCAATAAACTTAGATTGAAGAAGCAGGCCATTTAGGCCTGCTTTTTTTAGTTGTAAGTCTAATGATATCGAATATTCAAAAAGCTTTTAAAATGACTTAAAATGCTTCCTTTAAGGGGGTTTAAATAATTAATCTTAATGAAATCTAAGTAACTCTAATTAGATAATACAGAATTAGGTAAGATTGTCAATATTTAAAAGTGATTAAGCTCGAACCTTCTTTATATCCTCCTTATAATTGTTTTTTTCAAGGAGATGAAGGAATGCTCATCAATAGGAAATGGAAGTTTGCATACCACTTAATGGGTAGAATTTTATTTCCTAAGGAGTTAATACAATCTAATTTGTAGATATACTAAATTTTTCAATACTGAACGCATAATTATTGATAAGATTGAATTTTAAATAATAAAATAGAGATTAATAAGATTTAAAAAACGTTTTACCATTTAATTACCAAGTCGTCAATCTGTAAAAAGATGAAAGGGAAAGGTTTATAAACAAGAAAAGCCGCTCTGACCAGCGGCTTCACTCCAAAAAATAACTATTAATCAACTATATTCAGGCTATTATGAATATATCTTTTATTCTCGTTTTATGAAGATGTTGGTATAATACCATTTACCATCTTCGTTTTGTTCTGCTGAAATATCGAAATCTGTAAAATCACCTTCAATATTTACCCGGTGACCATCACTATTAATCCAAGCATTTACCACTGCCTGTGCCGTACTGTAGGCGTAGGCAACATTTTCAGAAACAGAGGTGGCCTTGGCATAATTAACTAAACTATTTTTGCGCTGGAAGAAATTATGATGCGAAACTTCATTTTTCTCAACCATGTAATCGGTATGGGTAAAAGCAACCGATTTAATTACATCTAAATTCTTTAAAGGAGAAAGATCTTTTGAGATTCTATACTCATTTATAAGTTCTAAAATTTCAACCTCAATTACCTTTGGGGGCGGAGGGGCTGGTAGGGTAAGTGCGTTAAGATCATCTTGGGGCAGATCTTCCGTTGAACATGAAAAGGTGGTCAACATTACGCAAAATACCAAAGCTAGAAGGCATTTAGCTGATTTCATAGTAGGTTAATTTCGATTTGGTGTAGTAAAATTAAAATCCTACGTCAGTCTGAATGTTAATAAAATGTTAAAATCGATGAAAAACATGTATTTTGTCGGTTTAATTTGTAGAACATCGATGAAATACACAATTATTTCACAAAAATGAGCGTATCATCGGAAAAATTTTACCGTTAAACGTCCAAGGAAGGACTTATGGGGCAAGTCGCTCTATAATCCAATTGTCTTTTGAGTTTTTACAATAACGTATCCTGTCATGAAGCCTACTTGGTCTTCCCTGCCAAAACTCGAATTCAATCGGCTTTACAATATAGCCCCCCCAATGTTCTGGTCTGGGAATATGGCTATCTGAAAATCGATCTTCAAGAGACTTCATATTTTCAACTAGCACTTGGGCATTTTCAATAACCTCACTCTGGTTAGATGCCCATGCCCCTAGCCTACTTTCCCTAGGTCGGGACTGGAAATAAGCTTCACTCAATTCAGGGTCTATTTTCTCAGCCGTTCCTTTAATTATTATTTGGCGTTCCGCCTTATCCCAAAAAAATGAAAGACCAACATTTGGGTTCAATTCAATATCCTGGCCTTTACTGCTATTATAATTTGTATAGAATATAAATCCTTCCTTATTAATACTTTTCAATAAGACAACTCTACCTTTAGGAAAACCATCTGTGCCAATTGTGCTTAAGGTCATTGCGTTTGCCTCTACCTCCGGGAAAATATTATCAATTTCACGAAACCATTTCTGAAATTGCTTGAAAGGATTATTATCGACATCCGATTCATTTAGTTCAAATTTGTCATAAGACTTTCTATAGTTACTTAAATCTTCAGTCATATTGTAATTATTGAATTATTCAAATGTAAATTTTTTACCATCAGCCGCCAATTCAATAGGCCTGAAAATGGTTTCAGCTTCTTCCCTAAATAAATTTAAATCGTCATACCTTGTAGAGAAGTGACCAAGGATCAATAATCTAACATCAGCCATTTTAGCTATATAAGCTGCGTGCTTTGCGGTTGAGTGACCTGTCGGTTCAGCTAATCGTTCGTGTTTATCTAAAAAAGTGGATTCATGATATAAAACTGTTGAATTCTTAATTATCGGAACGATGGATTCATCAAAAAACGTATCACTGCAGTACGCATAACTTTTAGGTGATTTAGAAGCTAAAGTGACTTCATCATTTTTTACCAAAATACCATCTTCATTAATTACATCGAACCCTTGCTTTAATTTTCTATAATAAGCCACATCCACCTTTGCTTTTTTTGCCTCCTCCGGAAGAAGTATACGCTCCCCAGGTTTTTCAGAAAACAAAAATCCATTGGTATAAATTCTATGGTTTAAAGGTATAGTGCGTACAGTAACTTGCTCATCATCTAAAATAATTTCAGAGTTTACAGAGGTGAGTTCATGAAATACCAAATCAAACGTTGAATATGAATTTGATAATTTCAATTGAAGTTCAATAATTTCACGCAAGCCCTTAGGTCCATAAATATGCAGCTCCTGTTGTCGGCCAAGAAGTTGAAAAGTAGATAATAAGCCAATTAAACCAAAATAATGGTCGCCGTGCAAGTGACTTATAAAAATATGTTTAATCCTACTGAATTTTATTCGATTATTACGGAGCTGAACTTGGGTACCTTCTCCACAATCGATAAGGAAGTTATGATTTCTTATCTCCAAAATTTGGGCGGTCGGATTCGTATCAACTCTTGGAGTAGCACTATGACATCCCAAAATTGTTAAATTCATGCGGTATTTTGTTTGATATTAATTGGGTTGAATATCAAAAATCGAGATCGCGCTCCATCTCCTCCATTTCAATAATGTCGTAAGCTTCGTGCATTGTAGGAACAACGATAATTTCATCTGGCATTTCATTAAGATTTGCCTTATCGGTTACAATAACAAAAGAAAGTTTCTTTTTACGATGTTGGTTAGAAATCTGGAGAAATTCCAAAATATCACTTATTGTAACCTCACTCCAAACTGTGAGATTAATTACAATATTGTCGTTTTGAAATTTATTATAGGAGGAAGTAATCTTATCGATTAAAACAGGAATAGATTTCTGTTCTTGGGTAATTATAGTGATATTACCATCTTTATCTAGAATCATAAACTAATGTTTAATTTTTGAAGCCAAAAGATATATTACAGCCATCCGCACCGCTACTCCATTTTGTACTTGGTCTAAAATAATAGCCTGTTTGGAATCTGCAACGTCACTCGTAATCTCTACCCCCCTGTTTATTGGGCCAGGGTGCATAATAATAATTTCTTTATCCAGCGAATCCAATAATTTTTTATCAACCCCGTATTGGAGCTTATATTCCCGCACAGACGGAAAATAACTCATATCCATACGTTCATTTTGAATTCGCAGCATATTGGCAACATCACACCATTCAAGGGCCTTTCTCAAGTTATGTTCAACCTTAACCCCTAAGGTATGAATATATTTAGGAAGTAATGTTTTTGGCCCACATACCATCACCTCTGCTCCTTGTTTATGTAAGGCAAAAATATTTGATAGGGCAACCCTGCTATGAAGAACATCCCCTACAATAACAACCTTTTTACCTTCTACACCACCTAATCTTTCTCTTATTGAATAAGAGTCCAATAAGGCCTGTGTTGGATGTTCATGCGCTCCATCGCCGGCATTAACAATGCTTGCATTAACGTGTTGAGAAAGAAATACACCTGCACCTGGGTTTGGATGCCTCATAACAACCATATCCACCTTCATGGAAAGGATATTGTTAACAGTATCTACTAAGGTTTCTCCCTTCTTAACCGAGGACTGAGAGGCAGAAAAATTTATTACATCAGCTGACAACCGCTTTTCTGCCAATTCAAAAGATAACTTGGTCCTTGTTGAATTTTCAAAAAAAAGATTAGCAATAGTAATATCCCTTAGAGAAGGAACCTTTTTAATAGGTCGATTGATAACCTCCTTAAAAAAATCAGCAGTTTCAAAGATAAGTTCAATGTCTTTAGGCGTTATGTATTTTATTCCGAGAAGGTGGTTAACGCTTAATTCACTCATCTTTATATTATGTTTATTGTATTCATTATCTACTCACCAAATAAACAGCATCTTCACCATCGTTTTCAGCCCAATGAACGATTACCTTTTCTTCATTAATGGCGTCTACCTGTCTACCCCTATAATTTGGCTGTATCGGCAAATGCCTACTAAACCTCCTATCGATCAAGGTTAAAAGTTCAATTTCATGTGGTCGTCCAAATGATTGTATGGCCGTTAAGGCAGATCTTACACTTCTACCAGTATATAATACATCATCTATAAAAACAACTGTCTTGTCTTCTACTATAAAATCAATTTCTGTGGCATTTGCAGAAAGTGGCTTCTCACCTCTCCTAAAATCATCTCTAAAAAAAGTGATGTCTAAATAACCAAGAGTTAAATTTTTAATCTTATAGTTCTCGGTAAGTATCTTAGCCAGTCGTTTAGCCAAAAACTTCCCCCGAGGTTGAAGACCAATTAAGGCAGTATTTTTAAAGTCGTTATGATTTTCAATTAGTTGACAGGCTAACCGATGTAGTATTATATTTAATTCCTTAGAATTTAGCAGTACTTTTTGACTCATAAAGAACCCGTCTGAGTTGCAAATTTAAATTAAAAATAAAATGTGAACAATCTTGAACGTATAAAAAGAAAAACCCCTAGGCCAAAGACCAAGGGGTTTTTCATATTCATTTAAAAAACAATTACTTATTGTTTTTTTCCATTTTATCCTTTAAAGCTTGAAGTGCATCGTTGGCATCACCTAAAGTTGGTTTTGCCTCGGCCGCTGCAGCTTCTGCCTTCTTAGCAGCCGCCCTTACGTTAGCCGCTTCTTCTTCTTTAAAGATTGCAGTGTGCGAAGCAACAACTCTCTTGAATTCTTTATTGAATTCTATAATCTTAAATTCTGCTTCTTCACCTTTCTTTAATTTACCACCATCTTCTTTTTCCATGTGTCTCGTTGGAATGAATGCAACGATATCCTCATTAAATTCAACGGTAGCACCTTTGTCAACTATATCTGAAACTTTACCTGTATGGGTGGTATCAATTGCAAAGTCTTTTTCGTACTTATCCCAAGGATTATCGGTAGTTTGTTTGTGACCTAAGCTTAGTTTACGTCCTTCAACATCTAGCTCAAGAACAACAACTTCTAACTCATCACCTACATTACAGAATTCACTTGGATGCTTAATCTTCTTAGTCCAAGACAAATCTGAAATGTATATTAAACCATCAATACCTTCTTCAAGCTCAACAAACACACCAAAGTTTGTAAAGTTTCTTACAATACCTTTATGTTTAGAACCTACAGGATATTTAGTAGTGATATCTGTCCATGGATCTGGAGTTAATTGCTTAATACCAAGAGACATTTTTCTTTCTTCACGGTCTAAAGTCAAGATTACAGCCTCAACCTCATCACCAACAGAAACAAAATCTTGGGCAGATCTTAAGTGAGTTGACCAAGACATTTCACTAACGTGGATTAATCCTTCAACACCTTCTTCAACTTCAACAAACGCACCATAATCGGCAATAACAACAACTTTTCCTTTCACTTTGTCGCCAACTTTAACAGTGTCACCAAGAGCTTCCCAAGGATGTTTAGTCAATTGCTTAAGACCTAATTGAATTCTTGATTTATCTTCATCGAAATCAAGGATAACAACGTTTAATTTCTGGTCAAGATCAACAATCTCATTCGGGTGGTTGATTCTAGACCAAGAAAGGTCGGTAATGTGGATAAGACCATCAACACCTCCAAGATCGATAAATACACCATAAGAAGTAATGTTCTTAACAACACCTTCAAGTACCTGACCTTTTTCAAGTTGTCCGATGATTTCTTTTTTCTGCTCTTCGATATCAGCTTCGATAAGTGCTTTGTGAGAAACAACAATGTTTTTGAATTCGTGGTTGATTTTAACAACTTTAAATTCCATTGTTTTGTTTACATATTGGTCGTAATCGCGGATAGGCTTAACGTCAATTTGAGAACCTGGTAAGAACGCCTCAATTCCGAATACGTCCACAATCATACCACCTTTAGTTCTACACTTAACAAAACCATTAACGATTTCTCCATTTTCATGAGCAGCGTTTACGCGATCCCAAGCCTTAATAACTCTAGCCTTACGGTGAGACAATACCAATTGGCCAGTTGCGTCTTCACGAACATCAATTAATACTTCAACTTTGTCACCAACTTTTAAGTTAGGATTGTAACGAAACTCGTTTAAGGAAATAACACCTTCAGATTTTGCATTGATATCGATAATGGCATCACGGTCTGTAATATGGATTACTTCACCTGTAACAACCTCATCATCTAAAGTGTCAACGAAATTTTCTTTAACTAATTTTTCAAATTCTTCCAGCTTTTTATCATCTACCTGCTCAATTCCTTCTTCGTAATTGTGCCAGTTGAATTCTTTAAGAAATTGTTCTGGATTTTTTTGTGACTCAGAAACTTTAGGAGCTTCTTCAGTTACTGTTGCTTCAGTTGTTTCAACTTCAGCTTCTTTAATTTTGCTTTCAGCCATGTGCTGATATTTAAGTTTGTATTCTGTATTCTCGGGCTGAGAATTGCGAGGAAAAAACACAGAAGTCGTTAATTTTTAGTTTTCTAAAATCCTTTTATCTACCCTACCTCGCTAAAAGGAGCGCAAAAGTACAATTAATTTTAATAAAATCAAAGGATTAGAGCCACAACAACAGTGCATTACCCAGAAAAAGAATCTATCTCTTAAAGAATATGGGAATGCTTATTTTTTTGAAGCTTTTGCAATACGTTCATCAGCCCAAGCCTTTACAATGTTGAACTGTTCATCAAGATCCAAGTTAGTATTGTCTAAGACAACTGCATCTTTAGAAGTTACTAAAGGAGAATCTTGGCGATGAGTATCTATATAATCGCGTTTTCTTACATTCTCTAAAACATCATCCAAGGTGACCTCATCTCCCCTATCTTTCAACTCCATAAATCGCCTCATGGCCCTTTTTTCAGGAGATGCTGTCATAAATATTTTTAATTCAGCTTCGGGAAAAACGACTGAACCAATATCCCGCCCATCCATAACAATTCCTTTATTCTTACCCATTTCCTGCTGCTGAGCGACCATAATTCTCCTAATTTCAGAAACAGTAGCTACTTTACTAACAAAATCGGAAACTTCCATTGATCGAATTTCATTTTCCACATTCTCCCCATTTAGATAAACTTCAGACTTTTTAAGTTTTTCATTATTAATAAAACGTATCTCAATGTCATCAAGATTTTTCAACATTTCAGTAACATCGAAATGATCATCATGAATAAATCCTTTTTTAATTGCATATAAAGTTACCGCTCTATACATAGCACCCGTATCTACATAGGTGTATCCTAAGGAATTGGCTAAACGTCTTGCCACGGTACTTTTTCCTGTAGATGAAAAACCATCTATTGCTATAATTATATCCACTATCTTAAATCAATTTGAAGTCCAAAAAAATTAGTATTTGAAGCACTTGTATATCGTGCATGTGTATAACTAAAGCGAAGTTTATTCAATTTTAGGCCAATTCCAAATGATAAGCCCGAAAAATCTCGTTGATCCGCAATTCTCAACTCCTCTCCTCTCCTAAAACTATATCCCAACCTAATATTAAAACCTTTCTCAGGGAAAATTTCAGCTCCTACAATTGTATGCCGTATTAACTGACCAAAAAAACCGACTTTTTCTTGGGTTTGATTACCTTCTAGGTCTGATTCCGCCCTTGCAGGATTTGGTCTAGCAATTGGCCATTTCTGAAGGTTTTCCAGAGTTAAATGCCACCTGATAGGCACATTCTCCAAACGTTGAGATAGTCCGAAGTTAACTTCAAATGGTAATGGTTCTTGCTGACCAGCATAAGTTGTAAATTGATACCCCATATTCCTCAAGGTAACGGCGGCATTCAAATTTAAATCTTCATTTATATAAAGCACGCCTAAGTCTACTGCCCCTCCAAAAGAGGAATATTGTTCTAATTTAGACGATATTAACTTCACATTGGCGCCTACATAAAAATCGGTATATGGAATATTATAGGCATACCCGAGAGAAAGGGCAGCTTCATTCCCTGTAAAAGTTCCGGTGGCATTTCCGTCTAAATCATAACCATCAAAACTACCATAATTTATATACGTTATACCTGCGTGAAACGTTTGCAATCGACGATCCCAAGTATATGCATAGGCCGCCGTTCCGTAACTAATTCCGCCTAAGTAACTAACATAATTTAAGGCTAATTGGTTATCCATCTCTATATTAATGGTAGCAGGGTTATATAAGGCACCTGTAACATCGTAATCTACATTGGTAATGTTTTTTCCACCCAAGGCAGCTTGCCTAGGTGAAGACACCAGATTGAGGAATTGATACGTACTTTCACCACCCAATTGGGCAAAGGTTAAAGAAGCACAGCCAATAAAAATGAAGGTAAGTACCCTTTTAAACATAGATTGGCAAAATAACTAAATCTAATTTAAAACGGACTTGCAGAAAGTATATTTTAAAGTAAAATAAAACCCTCGAAAATCGAGGGTTTAAATTATAATTGTTTTGCGTTGTCTACCTTCTCATCTGTTAAGGCAATTTTGAGGACTTCACTCATATCACTAACATAATGAAAAGTCAGACCTTTTAAATATTCGGGTTTAATCTCATTAATATCCCTTCTATTTTCTTCACATAGCAAAATCTCTTTAATTCTAGCACGTTTGGCAGCCAATATTTTTTCCTTAATTCCACCAACCGGCAATACCTTACCTCTTAACGTTATCTCGCCAGTCATGGCCAAACTTTTCTTAACCTTTCTTTGGGTAAAAAGTGAAACCAATGAAGTTAACATGGTTACACCTGCACTAGGACCATCTTTTGGTGTTGCTCCCTCAGGTACATGGATGTGAACATTATACTTTTCAAAAATACTTGAATCTATGCCAAATTCCCCTGCATGACCCTTAATATACTCCAAAGCAATGGTGGCAGATTCTTTCATAACCTTACCTAGATTTCCTGTGATATTCAATGCTCCCTTTCCTTTGGAAAGAATCGATTCAATAAACAAGATATCGCCTCCTACCCTTGTCCATGCCAATCCTGTTACAACCCCCGCAACATTATTATTCTCGTATTTATCACGCTCTAACTTAGGTGCCCCCAATACCTCCTCAACATCCTTATCTGTAACTTTTACATTATACTCCTCCTCCATTGCAATATTCTTGGCTGCATATCTTACCATTTTGGCAATTTGCTTTTCTAAGTTTCTTACACCAGATTCTCGGGTATAACCTTCAACAATTTTTTCTAGCTGGGCTTTACCAATCTTAATATCTGATTTTTTTAGGCCATGCTCCTTAAGTTGCTTTGGCAGTAAATGTCGCTTAGCGATTTCAACCTTTTCCTCAATGGTATACCCTGTAACATTTATAATTTCCATCCTATCCAATAAAGCAGGCTGAATTGAATTTAAACTGTTGGAAGTTGCAATAAACATTACTTTGGAAAGATCATAACCCACCTCTAAAAAATTGTCATGAAATTCATAATTCTGTTCTGGATCCAAAACTTCAAGCATAGCTGAAGATGGATCTCCTTGGTGACTACTGCCTAATTTATCTATCTCATCCAACACAAATACCGGGTTAGAAGTACCTGCCTTACGCATATTTTGAATAATTCTTCCTGGCATGGCCCCAATATAAGTTTTACGATGACCGCGAATCTCTGCTTCATCTCTCATTCCACCCAAAGACATTCTCACATACTCACGACCTAGAGCTTCTGCAACAGATTTCCCCAAAGATGTTTTACCAACACCAGGGGGGCCATATAAACATAAAATTGGGGATTTCATGTCTTGCCTTAATTTAAGAACAGCCAAATATTCTATTATCCTACGCTTAACATCATCTAAACCATAATGGTCGCGATCTAGTATTTTCTTAGCCCGTTTTAAATCGAATTTATCTTTACTGTACTTTTCCCAAGGCAATTCAAGGAATAAATCCAAATAGTTACGTTGGATCGAATATTCAGCAACCTGTGGATTCATTCGCTGAAGCTTCGACAATTCTTTATCAAAATGCTCAGCAACTTTAGAGCTCCATTTTTTCTTTTTGGCCTTTAAACGCATTTCCTCAATTTCAGCGTCGTAAGATTCACCACCAAGTTCCTCTTGAATGGTTTTCATTTGTTGATGAAGGAAATATTCACGTTGTTGTTGGCTCATGTCATTTTGAACCTTCAATTGAATATCATTGCGCAGTTCTAGTTTTTGCAATTCAATATTCAAAAATCTCAAGGTCTCTAAGGCGCGACTTTTGAGATCGTTCATTTCTAGCAGCTTCTGCTTATCTTCTACTGCCAAATTCATATTAGACGACACAAAATTTACCAAGAAAGAGTTGCTCTCTATATTTTTGATAGCAAAACTAGCTTCTGTAGGGATATTTGGACTTTCCTTAATGATTCTTAAGGCCATATCCTTTATGGAATCTATAATCGCGAAAAATTCTTTTTCACCTGCATCTGGCTTTACCTCTCCAATGTCTTTAATTCTGGCACTGATATAGGGTTTTTCTGAGGTAAATTCCTCAATTTGGAAGCGTTTTTTACCTTGGATTATTATAGTGGTATTTCCATCAGGCATTTTCAATACTTTCAAAATCCTTGCAACGGTACCTGTTAAATAAAGGTCTGAAGCCTTAGGATCCTCAACCATTTCATCCTTTTGGGAAACTACACCTATTACCTTTCCAGATTTATTTGCGTCTTGAATCAATTTAATAGACTTGTCCCTGCCCGCCGTAATCGGAATAACCACACCGGGAAAAAGTACTGTATTCCTCAATGGCAATATGGGGAGCGATTCCGGTAGGTTTTCACTATTTATTTCTGCCTCATCCTCTGGCGTCATTAAAGGAATTAATTCTGAGTTTTCATCAAAGTCCTGTAATGACAAACTGTCAAGAGATAAAAATTTATGTTTATTCATAGAATATTTAGGTCATTCTGTCATTTAACACCCAGTTTAGCTAGAACATAATTTCAAATTGAAATAATATTCAATACTGACAATCAAACAATTAGAATTATTTTTAATTTTAATTTCCCTATATAAAGTCAATAGTTATGCCATTACACTATAAACTTTCCAAAAAATATTTCACACAAACTGTAACAAATCAATCTGTGCTTCATCTTTAGTATAAACATTAGTTTTTTGTTACTAACCAACCACCATACCATTGAACTGATACAACTTAGTATATCTGGTAACAGAAATGCTCAGGGTGAAATCTACAAACGCTACTACAAGGCCATGTACAACGTTTCTAGACGGATTGTAAATGACGAAATGGAAGCCGAGGATATTATGCAGGAATCATTTTTAAAAGCTTTTAGAAAACTGCATACTCTAAAAGACCAAAATACATTTGGAGCCTGGCTAAAGAGAATAGTCATTAACAACAGTGTTCAGTTTCTAAAGGATGCGAAAAAAGAAAATGTAAAATCTATTGAAAATGAGTTATACCGCCTTGAGGACGACAGTAACGATGGTATTTCAACAGATGAAACAAATTCTAAAGTGAAGTTTATTTTAAAACAAATAGATCAACTTAAAGAAAATTACAAATTGGCATTAACTCTTCATCTAATCGAAGGATATGATTACGATGAAATCTGTGAAATAATGGAAATTTCTTATGCCAATTGCCGAACCATGATCTCCAGGGCAAAAGAAAGCCTAAGGAATAAATTGCAACCAAGCTTAAATTCTTAATTATGAAAGAGCAAGATATAGAAGCATTATTTGAAGAATTACAAGGTCAGTTTGATATAGATGAACCCAGAGACGGTCATTTTGAAAGGTTTCAAAAGAAATTGGATTCCGAGAAAAAATCTGGAAAAATCATACAACTGAATACTTGGGTTACTTCAGCAATAGCTGTAGCAGCCACTTTATTGATTGCCTTTGGAATTTTCAAATTCAATGCAGTTAATGAGAAACCTGCTGGTTTAGCTTCTGTATCAACTGAGATGTCACAAACGCAGCAATATTTCGCAATGACGATTCAAAACGAATTGGCAAAAATTGAAGGCGAACGTTCTCCTGAGACACAACAGTTGGTTGATGATGCAATAAAGCGCATTACTACCCTGGAAGCCGATTATGAAAAACTAGAAGTTGATCTTCAAATAAGTGGTGGCGATAAACGAGTGATTGCCGCAATGATTCAAAATTTTCAAACAAGAATACAATTGCTCCAAGATGTAATGGATCAAATAAACCAAGTTAAAACTTATAAAGACATATCAAATGAAACGAACAGTACTATTTAAATCGTTATTCATTCTCTTCATTATTCCAGCTATAGCGCTAGGAACAAATGGAGAATGGAAAGGTAAGTATACCAAAGAAAAGACTATTAAAAAAGAGTTTTCGGTGAACAAAGATGCCCTTTTGAAAGTGGACAATTCTTATGGGAACATAACAATTGTAACTTACAATGGAAGCACAACATCTATTGAAGTTGTTATAAAAGTTAATGGAAACAACGAGGATAAGGTGATGGATAAATTAAATGACATAGATGTACAATTCGATGCCTCCTCGAGCATTGTATCTGCTAAAACAGTATTTGGAAAGGAGAAAAGTTGGTGGAATAGCGGGAAAAACAATGTAAGTATGGAAATTAATTACCGCATTTCCTTACCCATAACCAACAGTGTAGACCTAAACAATGATTATGGATCAATAGACCTTGAACGACTTGAAGGTAGGGCAGTAATAAACTGCGATTATGGAAAAATCACCACAAAGGAACTTATGGCTGAGAGCAATGTATTGAAGTTTGACTACACCAGTAGTTCCTATTTTGGCTACATTAACAGCGCTAAAATCAATGCTGACTACAGCAGTTATACCATTGCAAAAGCTAAGAATCTAGAAATTTCAGCAGACTATACAAAGTCTGAAATTGAGAATGCTGAGAATGTAACTTATAATTGCGACTATGGGTCATTGAAGATTGACAATGTAAATAATCTTATGGGAAATGGAGATTATTTAACTACGCGTATTGGCAATGTATATGGAAATGTTCAAATTAAAGCGGACTATGGCTCTATTGATATAGGGAAATTAGCCAAGGATGCCGGAAATGTTTCAATTGATTCCGATTATATAGGTATCGATATAGGATACGATGCGGGATTTAGTTTCAGTTTCGACGTTAATTTAAGCTACGCCAATTTAAAAGGTGATACGGACTTCGATTTCAACAAGAAAAGTGTGGAGTCTAGTTCAAAAAAATATACTGGAACTTATGGATCTAAAAATTCTGGCAATCTCATTTCAATTAAATCTAATTATGGAAGCGTGAACTTTCAGAAAAAATAATTCAATAATCTAATTAATCATGAAACGAACAATCACTTTATTAGCAATTACTTTATTATCGGTTAGTTATTCATTTGCCCAATGGAATAAAAAAATCAAAGGAAATGGAAATGTTACAACCGTAACTCGCACAACCTCAGATTACGATGGTATTAAATGTGCCGGATCTTTTGATTATGTCCTGGTAAAAGGAAAAGAAGGTAAAATAACCCTTGAAGGCGAAAGCAACTTATTGGAATACATAGTTACCGAAGTAAAAAACAATAAACTTGTTGTGAAAGTCGAAAATAATGTAAATTTGAGGACGTCATCCAATAAGGAAATCCGAATCACAATTCCATTTGAGGATATAGATGAGGTTTCAATGGCTGGGTCAGGGGATCTAACTTCTAAAGATGTTATTACTAGTAACAATTTAAAAGTTGCCATGGCGGGATCGGGTAAAGTAAACCTTGATGTAAAAGCCAATACGGTTAAAGGTTCTATGGCGGGTTCTGGAAACTTAACCCTAAGTGGATCAACAAATAGTCTTGAAGCCGACATTGCAGGCTCAGGAGACTTTAACGGTTTTGGATTGGATGCAAATGAAACGGATGTTTCCGTTGCAGGTTCTGGTGATGCTGAAGTGGTTAGCAACAAAAGTTTAAAAGCTAGGGTTGCAGGATCAGGAGATATTAGATATAAAGGTAATCCTGAAAAAGAAGACACTAAAGTAGCAGGGTCTGGTAAAATTTCAAACTAACTCAATTAATTCTATACATTTATGTAGGAAGCAGCTGATGGAAACATCAGCTGTTTTTTTATGCTGTATTAATCCTATTCCTAGGCACTCTCAAAAGAAGAACGATACCAGTAAAAAAGAAAATAAAAAGGAAAAGGATTGAATTCCTCATGGATCCTGTAATTTGGTCAATTAGTCCATAAATAACCATTCCGATTACAATCCCTATCTTTTCGGTAACATCGAAAAAACTAAAGTAAGATGTGGTGTCCTGAGTTTCGGGAAGAAATTTTGAATAGGTAGACCGCGATAATGCCTGAATTCCACCCATAACTAATCCTACACTTCCGGCAGTAATATAAAATTGAAATGGTGTTGTAATGAAATAGCCATAAAAACATAAACACATCCATACAAAATTAATCACCAAAAGGGTTTGTATGTTTCCAAATCTTTTTGAAGCCCTAGAAGTTAGCACTGCACCTAATATGGCCAATACTTGAATGACAAGTATGCTAACAATTAACCCCATTCGTTTGTCTAAATCTGAACCCCAATCTATTTCTTGCTCACCAAAATAGGTAGCAACCAACATAATGGTTTGCACGGCCATACTGTACACAAAAAATGCATAGAGATAACGTTTTAACCGCAAATTTGATGTTAAACCATTCCACACCTTATTTAATTCTTTAAAACCATTTAGAAAGACTTCTCGCTTGGCTTTATTTCCTTTTGGATATCCCTTGGGTAAAACCCTGAATGTATATTGGCTAAATAAAATCCACCAAATACCCACAGTAATAAAAGAAACTCTCATTGCGGAAATTGATGCAGCGTCTCTAGTAGCTTCCGTTGTACCAATATCAAAACCAAAAAAATCAGGATACATCACCATCCCTAGATTCACCAACAATAAAATGACACTCCCAATATAACCCATTGAAAATCCTTTCGCACTGACGCGGTCTTGTTGTTCTGGATAAGCGATGTCTGGCAAGTAAGAATTATAAAAAACCAAACTACCCCAATAACCAATCAATCCGAAAAAATAAAAAAGCAGACTTAAATAGATACGGTCTAGACTAAACCAATATAATCCTATACAACCAAAACCTCCGAGATAGCAGAAAAACTTCATAAAGGCCTTTTTATTTCCTATATAATCAGCTATACCAGAAAGCAAAGGTGAAATAACGGAAACAACCAAAAATGTGAAGGCGGTTACAAATGAAATTAAAGCAGTATTTTTTACCTCGGTTCCAAAAATAGAAACCATATAATGCCCCTTTAAAAATAGGGAGCCATAAAAAATTGGAAATATAGTTGATGCAATTGTAAGGGTATAAACTGAATTTGCCCAATCATAAAATGCCCAAGCATTAAGAAGTTTTTTGTTCCCCTTTACAAAATTTTGCATAAAAAAAGCTGCTATTAAATAGCAGCTTCTAAATTAGTAAATATCTTTTACTTTAATATGGCGGCGTTCTTATTTAAAAGAAGTGACACCAAATTTGGCGGCCTCAGCTTTTGCAGCTGGAGCCATCTTTCTAATATTTGCAATTCTTGAATCTGTTGCAGGGTGTGTACTAAGAAATTCTGGCGGCTCTTGTCCTCCACTATTTGCCTTCATTCTCAACCAAAGATTAGCCGCCTCATCTGGGTTATAACCAGCAATTGCCATTAAGTATAAACCAATTTGATCAGCTTCAGTTTCATGTCCCCTACTAAAAGGTAACATCACTCCAACCGTTGTACCAATACCATAGGCCTGATTAAAGGCGTTTAAGGTTCTGGGATCATCGATTATTACATTACCAGCCACAGCACCAATTTGTTGTAACATGCCTGCACTCATTCGCTGTTGTCCATGATTTGCTAATGCGTGGGCAACCTCATGCCCCATTACAGCTGCTATTCCGGCTTCAGTTTGTGCAACTGGTAGAAGACCTGTATAAACAACAATTTTACCACCTGGCATACACCAAGCATTTACTTGGTCATCCTGTACTAAATTATAATCCCATTGGTAACCTTCAAGATATCCTTGGTAACCATTTGCATTTAGGTATTTTTCGGCAGCTATTGCAATTCGTTGTCCAACCCGCTTAACCATATCCGCTTCAGCAGTACCCTTAACTACTTTATTCTCACTTAAAAATTGATTGTATTGCTGGAACGACATAGGGAAAATTTGACTATTGGATACCAAAGCCAAGGTCTGTTTCCCAGTAAATGGATTGGTTTTACACGCAATAAAAAGCAATGCTGCTGCAAAACTCAATATTAGTCCTAGTTTTTTCATCATCATTAAATTTAAATTCAACTTAAAATTAACTTTTAAGACTCCCGGGTATTAACTCTATCCGAACTTTATTTTCCTATAATGTGAAGCTCAGTAAAATTCTTATCAACCACCATGGTGCTTCCACCATTAATTTTTAGTTGTGAAGGTTCTACATCCACATTATCGAGTTGAATTGTTCCAATCTTGAACGGCAACCCATGAAATCTTAATTTAAATGTCTCATAGGTAGTAGTAAACTTGCCTTCCTTGTGTTGCTGAATGATCAATTCATTTTTTCTACCAATAAGCCTGAAAGTTCTCAAACTGTACCTGCCCTTGGTATAATCGTAACCATCATTTACGTCATCATATAGAGTTGAAATTTCTCTACCTTCCATGAAGTAAATTTCCAAGGTTACTTCCTTGATCTCCTTTTCCCCAACATACTGTTGTACAGGGTATTTAGGAATGATAGAACCCTCTTTCACAAAAATTGGCATACTATCAATATCAGCGTCCACCCACATCTCTCTACCACCTGATACGATCTCATTATTCCAATAATTGTACCAATTACCTCGAGGCACGTATAATCGCCGACCCCGAGCGTTAGGTTCTAGGATTGGGCAGATTAAAAATTTATCCCCATAGATAAATTCATCTGTCCTATAATGCGTATGAACATCCTCTTGGTCGTATAAAACCAAGGATTGAATTAATGGGGTTCCATTACTTACATATTTCCAAAATGCAGTATATAAATAAGGTAATAACTTATAGCGAAGTTCAATGAACTTACGCACAATTTTAACAACGTCTTCATCAAACGACCAAGGTTCTTGGTCTCCGTGATCACCCGAAGAATGTGTTCTGCAAAAGGGATGGAATACTCCTAATTGAATCCAACGGGTATAAAGTTCTCCGTTAGGTTGCTCCGCAAATCCTCCAATATCACTCCCAGCAAAGGAATAACCAGACATAGCTAGGCGTTGAACTTGTAAATTTGCAACCCATAGATGTTCCCAGGTGGCAACATTGTCTCCAGTCCATGTAGATGTATAACGCTGAGTTCCTGAATATGCTGCACGTGTAATGACAAATGGTCTTTTCGGATAAGAGAATTTCTTTAATCCATGATAAGTGGCTCGTGCCATCTGCATACCATAAACATTATGGGCCTTGCGGTGACTGCATGGATTTCCATCATAATCATGCCGCACATCATCAGGGAAGGTCTTATTAGGAACTTCCATTACGGCAGGTTCATTCATATCGTTCCATACGCCGCGAACTCCAATATCTTCAATCAATTCTTTGAAGAGGTCTCCCCACCAATCCCTTACCTCAGGATTTGTAAAATCTGGGAAATAACATTCCCCTGGCCAAACCTTTCCCTTCATGTATGGACCATCAGCCCTTTTACAGAAATAGTCATTTTTCAGCGCCTCATTATATACCCAATAATCTTTATCTATTTTAATTCCTGGATCTATAATAGCGACCGTCTTAAAACCATTCTGTTCTAATTCTTTAACCATCCTCTTTGGATCAGGAAAATAGTCTTTGTTCCAAGTGAAACAGCGAAAACCGTCCATATAATCGATATCTAAATACAGGGCATCACATGGTATTTTAAGTTTTCTGAATTTTTTGGCGATCTCTTTAACCTTGCTTTCTGGATAATAACTCCATTTGCATTGGTGGTATCCTAATGCCCAAAGTGGGGGTAATTGGTGAGGCTTTCCAGTAAGATCGGTATAACTTTCAACTACGTCGTTCATTTTGGGTCCATAAATGAAATAATAGTTCATTTCACCTCCTTGAGCCCAAAAACTAGTCACGTTTCGTCGCTCATTCGAAAAGTCAAAAAAGGTTTTAAATGAATTGTCAAAAAAAATACCGTAGGCCATCCCGTCATATAATCCCGTGTAGAATGGTATAGCTTTATATAGGGGATCTGTATCTTTATTATAGGCATAAGAATCGGTTACCCAATTCTCATACCTCTTACTTTTCATATTAAGATAGTTTGGCTTATCACCTAATCCAAAATAGGATTCACCTTCGTGGGAGACCTTACTCATTTTTACTATGTTACCACCAAATTCGTAGCTCTCCTCCCAATGGAAACCTAACTCGTCTTGATTAATTAAGGCATCGGTTTCTGCGTCGAATAATCGAATACGAAGATTGGTTTTTGAAACTTCACATTTGAGTCTTGTTGTAATAATTAAAAATGAATCATCTCTTTCTTCAATCTTTAATTTATTATAACCCGTACTGGCATATTTGGTTATGGCATAGGAAAAATCATTATCGAAACTACCAGTTGTGGTGTAACGAAATCGGAGAACAGAATCTCTTACAATGGTAATTTCAAGAATTATGTCTTGGGAATCTGTAAAATATAATTTGTTTACTTGTTTTTTAAAAGAGACTAAATTGCTAGGAAATAAATTTCCTTTGTATTCGAGTTCGGTATTAGTAATCATAGTTTGTCCTTATGGAAGCGCAAAAAAACAGTAAAGAATTCATTATAAAAATTTTCCAACTTAAAGTTTTCAACGATAACGTTTTCGATATCAATTTTAACTGTTATTATAACACTTAAATTGAAAGTTGGTGAACAAAAAGACTGTAGAAAATAATTCTAAGAATATTTTAAGGCAA
The DNA here is from genome assembly GCF_015476115.1 of Aegicerativicinus sediminis. Taxonomy (GTDB): domain Bacteria; phylum Bacteroidota; class Bacteroidia; order Flavobacteriales; family Flavobacteriaceae; genus Aegicerativicinus; species Aegicerativicinus sediminis. The sequence continues at coordinate 3,980,461 of NZ_CP064295.1, forward strand.
CCATTCCCAAAGGCGGGAGTTTAATTTCAACCGAATAATCTTTCCAATGCCAAGGCTCGTCTGTAACTTTCAGAGCCTTATTGTGAAATTCTCCTGTACCATTATAAGATTTATGATCGCTATTGAATACTTCCTTCAATTTACCTTTTCTAGGCAGACCTAGACGATAATTTTCTCTTGGAACAGGCGTCATATTGAGAACAATTATTAAATCGTCCTCCTGGTTATGACCCTTTCTAATATATGGGAAGGTTGAGTTTTCATAATCCCCATAATCAATCCATTCGAAACCTTCAGAGGAAAATTGTTTTTCAAATAGAGCAGGTTCTTTTTTATAAAGCTTATTTAAATCCCTAATGAGATTTTGAATTCCTTTATGCCCATCATATTCCAAAAGATGCCAATCGATGCTAGTCTGAAAATTCCATTCTTCACCTTGACCAATTTCAGCACCTTGAAATAATAATTTGGTTCCAGGATGAGTAAACATATAAGAATATAGCAATCTTAAATTTGCGAAACGCTGCCATTCGTCTCCTGGCATACGACCCAAAATTGAACGTTTTCCATAAACCACCTCATCATGTGATAATGGAAGCATGAAATTCTCGGTAAAAGCATATGTCATGCTAAAGGTAAGGTCATTGTGGTGGTGCTTTCTATAGATTGGTTCTTTTGAAAAATATTGAAGGGTATCATGCATCCAACCCATCATCCATTTCATACCAAAACCAATTCCGCCTAAAAATGTTGGTCTCGAAATCATTGGAAATGCCGTAGATTCTTCAGCAATTGTTTGAACATCTGGATAATTTTGATACACCGCCTCGTTCATTTCTTTTAAAAAATCTATTGCTTCAAGATTTTCTCTTCCACCATACATATTTGGCTCCCATTCACCATCATTTCTAGAATAATCCAAGAAAAGCATAGAAGCAACAGCATCTACCCTTAAACCATCCACATGGTATTGATCTAACCAAAAAAGCGCATTGCTTATTAAAAAGGACTTAACCTCATTTCTTCCATAATTGAATATCAAACTTTTCCAATCAGGATGGTAACCCTTTCGCCGATCGGGATGTTCATATAAATGAGAACCGTCAAAAAATCCTAAACCATGTGCATCTTCTGGAAAATGCGAAGGCACCCAATCTACAATAATTCCTATATCAGCTTGATGCAACTTGTCAACAAGCAATTTAAACTCATCAGGGTAACCGAATCGAGAGGTTGGTGAAAAGTACCCTGTAATTTGATATCCCCAAGAAGGATCGTATGGGTATTCCATTATAGGCATAAATTCTACATGTGTAAAATTCATGTCCTTAACATAAGCGACCAATTCGTCCGCTAATTCAGCATAAGACAAAAACCTACCTTCTTCTACCTGTTTCTTCCAAGAACCTAAATGAACTTCATATACCGAAAATGGACTATCCAATGCATTTTTTGTCGCCCGTTTACTCATCCATTTTTTATCCTTCCATTTGTAGTTATCATCCCATACTTCTGAAGCCGTTTTGGGCGGATGTTCAGATCTTCTAGCATACGGATCCGCCTTTTCTGTCTTAACATCGTTAATATGGCTTTGGATTTTATATTTATAAATATTGCCTTTGCCAACCTCAGGAATAAATCCTTCCCAAATACCGCTTCCATCCCAACGGACAAATAATTTATGGTCTCCTTCTAGCCAAAAATTGAAATCTCCAATTACGGAAACCATTTTAGCACTCGGAGCCCAAACCGCGAAGTAAGTCCCCTCTACCCCATTAAGTGTCATGGGGTGTGATCCAAACTTCTCATACAAACGGTAATGCTTGCCTGATTTAAACAAGCTTATATCGAAATCAGTAAATAAACTATGTAAAATTACTTCTGCCATCAATCTAGATTAATTATGTTAGAAATGCCTTTTAAAGGGATTACGGCCCATTGCGGTCGAGAATTTAATTCGTAGCCCAATTCATAGACAGCTTTTTCTAGTAAACAATATTTAAGAATAAAAATACGCTCTTGGTTATAGCCAATATTTATGTTGTTAGCCTGAATTTTATCAACATAGGAAGCCAGAAAAACACCAATAAAATAGCGATACAACAACTCGCCAGCCTCAAATAATTCTTCTTGTGTGCCTTTATATTCCTTTCCATTATTGAAGATAGTTGCATAAATGGCATAATGAAAGGATCTAAAAAGACCTGCCACATCTTTCAATGGTGGCTGTTTAACTTTTCTGTCTCTAATGGTGCTTTCGGGTTCACCTTCAAAATCTAAAATATAAAAGTCGTCATCCTTAACTAAAATCTGTCCAAGGTGATAATCGCCATGTACGCGCAACCGCTCACCCTTCAACTTAGTCCAATCAAAAGCTATAAAACGTTTTCTAATTATATTTTTCTTGTCTAAAAATTCTCTTGCCAATTCCAAAGCCAAACCGTCTAGTTTATGGATATTGTTTTCAACTGTATTTAACCGGTTTTGAAATTGGTAAAGAAGACGATTTTTCAACCATACCTCATAATCTCCATTAAATCGTGTAGGCGTAAATGCTGTTTCTTCAAATTCTGAACCTAGAGCAACGTGCATTTCGGCGGTGCGTTTTGCCATAGTTTGTACCTTCAAAAAAACATTCAATCCAGCCCAATCAATTATTTCCGGAGGAACGGTATGTATCTCCAACCTTTCAAACAGTGGAGTATTCGGAAGATTTTTAATAATAATTTTTTTGTACTCCAGATTCATAAATATCTTATGCAGTTCCTTCAGCAGATAATCCCAAGCATCCCCTTCATTAGCAATCATTTCTTGCATCAAGGCAATGGTAATATTTACGTCGTCTGAATCTATAATGTTGATGCTCCCCAAATAACCTGGTGTATTCTTAAATTCTTTTTTTTCCGATAAAAATCTACTCATTTCGTAATCTGGATTTTTATCTGCATAAATTCGCCTAAAGAACTTCAATACATAAGCATCATTGTAGATAATGGATGTATTACTTTGTTCAAGTCCCATAAATCTTGAAGACTTATATTCTGTGGCATTTAAAAGGGAACTTTTATGGTACTGCACCTTGGTTTTGTCTCTTGGCAAAGCACTTAAAATCCTTTCAAAAACTAATTTCCGGAAGGCTTCTAAATTTATAGCATCGATAATAAAACCTTCAACTCCATTAATATTTATGGGAAGAATACGATCTTCTGAAGCATAATTTTCGTCTGAAACAAATGCAATAGGCAAAAAGTAATGATGGAAAAAGGCTTCGACAAAATTTACTTCCAAAATTAGTCCATAGTAAACTTCACCATGTTGTTGAATCTTAAAATACTCGGCTAGTTCAATGTATTTTAATTTGCTAGCCTTACCTCCATACCACCTTCTTTTTAATATGTAGTCTTCGAGAACATCGGACAAGAACACTTTTACAAATTTCTTATCTTTCAATAAATCTTCCCATTTGCCCACAAACCGAAAAGAGTTGCTTAATATATTATCAGCTTCGTTTTTGGCCATCTTATTTATTTAATAAGAATATATGAAAAGGAAGTGTAGGATGCAACTCTACATAATTCCATTCGTTATGCCAGTTATAACTACTACCCGTCAACAAATCGTTCAATTGAACTCTATGTCCAGGATTAATTCCTAAAGACTGTATTGGTAGTCTAACATTGCCTTTTTGGGTATAATAATGATCCATGCTAATTATTATTAACATCTCATTATCCTTATGGTCAGACCATTTATAAAAAGCCAATAATTGATCATTATCGGTATCGCAAAACTCTATATTATTCGTTTGCTGAAGTGCTTTTTGCTGGTGCCTAACAGCATTTATTTTAGTTATTATTCTTGAAAGTTTGGTTTCTTTATACCAGTCGTAATGGGTAATTTGATATTTTTCTGAATTATGGTATTCCTCCCTTCCCGGAAGGGCATCGCTAATCATTTGTTCAAAAACAGGACCATAAATACCAATATTAGAACTCAAAGTCGCAGCCAACGCATACCTCTGTATGAACTTAGATTCATTGGCCCCCTGAAGATGATAAGGATTGATATCAGGGGTATTTGGCCAAAAATTTGGCCTCATATAATCTTTCTGATCTGTTTTAGTCAGCTCGGTTAAATACTCAATAAATTCATGCTTAGAGTCTCTCCAAGTGAAGTAAGTGTAGGATTGTGTAAAGCCTTGTTTGGCCAATTGTTGCATTACCTTTGGCTTTGTAAACGCTTCCGCTAAAAACAACACATCAGGATAATCTTTTTTAATTTCAGAAATCACCCAGTTCCAAAAATGGAAGGGTTTTGTATGCGGATTATCAACCCTAAAAATATTAATTCCGAGCTTTATCCAATAAACAAGAGTATCTAAGCATTCTTGCCAAAGATTTTTATAATCGCTGCCTTCCCAATAAATTGGTAAAATATCTTGATACTTTTTTGGCGGGTTTTCTGCATATTGAACTGTTCCATCAGGTCGCCATTTAAACCACTTTGGATGCTCTTTAACCCATGGATGGTCTGGAGCCGCCTGTAAGGCAAAGTCCATTGCAATTTCAATACCGTGCTCAGCAGCGCGATTGATTAACCCTTTAAAATCATCCAATGATCCCAAGTCTGGATGTATAGCTTTATGCCCGCCGTGCTGGGACCCTATACCCCAAGGCGAACCAACGTCGCCCTCAGCTGCATTAGTTGTATTATTCTTACCTTTTCGGTTTACCTCTCCAATTGGATGTATGGGAGGAAAATACAAGGTATCAAAACCCATTTCCGAAACACGAGGCAAAATTCTTTCACAATCTTTGAAAGTACCATGTTGGCCTGGATGCTCAGCAGCAGATCTAGGAAAAAATTCATACCAGGTACTGAATCTGGCCTTATAACGATCTACATACACATGTAGTTCGGAAGAAGTAGCAAGTAATTCTTTTACTGGGTATTTATAGAAAATATCGTTTAATGTCTTACTCTTGGCAAAATTTACACCTTCATCATAGCGATTAGAATATGTAAAAGTATTTAAGCATTCATTTAAAAATGCCTTTTCCTCATTATCAACATCCTCTATAAATCTTTTAATATATTCAGCACCTTCCAATAATTCTGAATTTACATGCTGGCCATCCTCAATTTTACGCTCAATACCGTATTGCCAATTCAATCCGTGATCGACCCAGCCTTCAACCATATAGGAATAAAACCCTTGTTTTTCTACCATAAAATGCCCATTCCACTCATCATTTCCAAGATAAGTCATACGAGCTTCATGAAAATTGGTTTCCGATTCGTGTTTATATAATATGGAGGCTCCTATTAAATCGTGGCCATCGACCAAGATATTGGCATCCACATTGACAATTTCACCCACGACCCGTTTTATATAAAATTTTCCGCAATTTATTTGTGGGCTAACTTTATCTATTACAACCCGCTGTTGGTTCTGCATAGTTAATTTTAAAAAATGAAGTTTATAAATGTAAGAATTAAAAGACATTCCTTGAAATTTAGTGCCTTCATAAATTTCACTGTAAGTAAGTTTTTCTAAATTCGACCTTAAACCTTAAATTGTAATTATGAAATATATAATCACTTTAACTCTTGTCGTTTCTATGTTCAGTTGCAAGGGTAATGCACAAAAAAAAGAAGAAACTTTTAAGGTTAGTAAAACCGAACAAGAATGGAGAGCTGCGTTAACAGCTGAAGAATTTTATGTATTGAGGGATAAAGGCACAGAACCGGCTTTTTCAAGTGAGTTTAATAATAACCATGCAAAGGGAACGTACGTTTGTGCGGCCTGCCAAACTCCTCTTTTTAAAAGCGAACATAAATACGATTCTGGAAGTGGTTGGCCAAGCTTTGATCGCGAAATCAAGGGTAATGTAGCATTTTCAACTGATTATGACTTGGGTTACGGCAGAACCGAAGAGCATTGCGCCATATGTGGTGGTCACCTTGGACATGTTTTTGATGATGGGCCTAGGGAAACTACTGGGAAAAGGCATTGTATTAATGGAGTTGCTTTAGATTTTATCCCTGCTAAAAATTAATGGAACAGAATTTTCTAGAAAGCACCTTAAAACTTTTTGAATACTATAAATCTCTGGGCGATAAAACCTTCGAGCAGCTCAATGATGATGAATTGCTATTTTCCCCAAATAATTACTCTAATAATATTGCCATAATAGTAAGGCATTTGTCAGGGAACATGAAATCTCGTTGGACAAATTTCTTGGCTGAAGACGGCGAAAAAGTATGGCGGGAGCGAGAAAAAGAATTCTCGGACCCATTTGCTTGCAAAGAGGATATTTTGAGAGACTGGGAAAATGGTTGGAAATGTCTATTTGATGCATTGCATCAACTCACTTCAGAAGACATCAACAAAACGATATTTATCAGAAATCAGGGCCATACTGTAATGGATGCTATTTTAAGGCAATTAGCCCATTATAGCAGTCATGTTGGGCAAATTGTCTATCTAGGCACAATAATTAAAGGCGATAAATGGAAGTCACTTTCCATACCAAAAGGTGGCTCGAATGCTTTTAACGAGGCACATTTTTCCAAACCTAAAGAGACAAAACATTTTACCGAAGATTTTATTGAAGTTAAAAAGGCAAACGATATAGAGTAAATGCATGGCTATTGGCAACTAATCGTTAAGTTCCAATATATAAAAAGAAGCTTTCTAATACGATCAATGTTTCGTAAATTGCGGGCTCTAAAATTCAACTAAAAATAAATTCATGAGCAAATTTGATGTGATCGTTTTGGGAAGTGGCCCTGGCGGATATGTGACTGCCATCAGGGCATCGCAATTAGGATTTAAAACCGCAATTGTTGAAAAGGAAAGCTTAGGTGGGGTTTGTCTAAATTGGGGATGTATCCCTACAAAAGCCCTATTGAAATCTGCCCAAGTTTTTGACTATTTAAATCACGCTTCAGATTACGGATTAAAGGCAGGCGATATCGATAAGGATTTTTCTGCTGTTGTTCAGAGAAGTAGAAACGTTGCTGATGGAATGAGTAAAGGCGTTCAATTTCTCATGAAGAAAAATAAAATTGAGGTTATAAACGGATACGGCAAGCTAAAACCTGGCAAAAAAGTTGAAGTTGACGGCACAGAATATTCTGCAGATCATGTTATAATTGCCACTGGTGCTAGATCTCGTGAATTACCAAGTCTTCCCCAAGATGGAAAAAAGGTAATTGGTTATAGGGAAGCTATGAGTTTGCCTGAACAACCAAAGAAAATGATTGTTGTTGGTAGCGGTGCTATTGGGGTCGAATTTGCCTATTTCTACAATTCAATGGGTACAGAGGTAACCGTTGTGGAATATTTAGACAACATCGTACCGTTAGAGGATGAAGAAGTTTCTAAACAACTAGAACGTAGTTTTAAAAAGGCTGGTATAAAAATCATGACCTCATCCGAGGTTACCAATGTAGATACTTCTGGTGATGGAGTAGTAGCAACAATAAAAACAAAAAAGGGAGAGGAAAAGCTAGAAGCCGACATTGTTCTTTCTGCAGTTGGTATAAAAACAAATATTGAAAATATAGGACTTGAAGATGTTGGTATAGCAACAGACCGCGATAAAATTTTGGTTAATAAATATTACCAAACTAATATTCCTGGATACTATGCCATTGGCGATGTTACTCCAGGGCAAGCCTTGGCTCACGTCGCTTCTGCTGAAGGTATTTTATGTGTTGAAAAAATAAAAGGCATGCATGTTGAACCAATCGATTATGGCAATATCCCAGGCTGTACTTATTGTACACCAGAAGTTGCCAGTGTAGGTTTGACTGAAAAACAAGCCAAGGAAAAGGGCTATGATATAAAAGTTGGTAAGTTTCCTTTTTCTGCCTCAGGGAAAGCGAGTGCCGCTGGAAATAAAGACGGGTTTGTGAAAGTTATTTTCGATGCCAAATATGGGGAATGGCTAGGATGCCACATGATAGGTGCCGGAGTTACCGATATGATTGCTGAAGCTGTTTTAGGCAGAAAATTAGAAACTACTGGCCATGAGGTTTTAAAAGCGGTTCACCCTCACCCTACTATGAGTGAGGCGGTAATGGAAGCCGTGGCAGATGCTTATGATGAGGTTATTCACCTATAAAAAACTTTTCTTTTAAGGAATTAGAAGCACAGTTGACAAACTGTGCTTTTTTTATGTTTAGGTGGTCAAGAAACTTTGTATTGCCAACTCATAACTTTGTAGTCCAAATCCAAGAATAACACCCTTAGCATTGGCAGAAATGTAACTGTAATGTCTAAACTCCTCCCTCCCAAATGTATTTGAAATATGGACCTCCACCACAGGTGTTTCAATTGCTTTAACCGCATCTCCAATACCTACAGAAGTGTGCGTATAAGCCCCAGCATTTAAAATAATACCATCAAAGGAAAAGCCAGTTTCTTGTAATTTATCAATGATTTCCCCTTCAATATTAGATTGAAAATAATCAATTTCACAATCAGAAAATTTTTCCCTTAACCTAGCCAAAAATTCTGAAAAGGATAAATTGCCATAAATGGCAGGCTCTCGTGTGCCTAATAAATTTAGATTAGGGCCATTGATTATGATAAGTTTTTTCATAAAATCAAAGATAAACGAATGCCGTTAAAAACGATAACCTACTCCTACATTAAGAATATTTCCTTTTATCGAAATATCTAAATCTCCTGTGTAAACATCATTTAATTGAAACGTGTAACGGCTTTCAATGAATATTCGTTCATTAATATCATAACCTAATCCTAAGGCAGCGGATATACCTAACCGTGTAAAATCGTCCTCGGAAATATCAAATCCAAAATCGTCCGCAAAACCCAACACATCATCAATGGGATATTCTTTCACACTATAATCAATCTGTGGGCCTGCCTGAATATTTAAACCCTGTATAATTTTATATTTGAATACAAGCGGGAGCATTAACACTGCATAATCTTTATAGGCAGCATAAAGAGCTTCTGGCTGAAACGCTACTTTTTCTGAAAGTTGAAATTGAACTGCGGCGCCTACATATAACCCATCGCGGTCCTTTTCAATTTCATTACCTTCAAACTTAACTTTTCCTTTAACGTATAGATAGCCTGCAGTGGGAGCGACAGTAATTTGCCCAAAGGTGAAAAACCCAAATAGCAGCATGGGAATTAGTAACAATCGTTTCATGGTTGGTGATTCAATAGTATTGATGGTTGATTGGTTAGACATTAAATATACATAAAGCGGATTAATTCCAATTTAAAAATGGTCTTTCTATTTAAGACTACAAATAAAATTCTAGACCTATGGATAATGCGTTAAAATGTACTGAGTTTGTAACAAGCCCTTGGTAAGATAAAACAAGGTCTAAATTTTCATTAAAAGCATATTGTACCCTTGGGGCATAGAAAAACCCTCCATCATTTTCCTTTGGCATAATACCAACACCAAATCCTATATCTGTCCCAACAATGAAGTCATCGCTAATATTAAATTGTGCAGTACCTCCAATTGGTATAAAAGAAAAATCATCTACGGTCTCTTCACTGGATTTTGCTATAAAATGAGAATAACCAGTTGCTATTCCAAAATGGATCTCTTCAGTTACATGGAAAAGATAATCTATATCGGCGGAAAGATTAACCATGTAATGATCTGATGCATCTCCCATTGGCAGTCCCGCGTTAAGGGCTAATTTAAATCCTTCTTGAGAAAAGGCATTATGAAGTCCGAAAATGACTATTAATAAGAAAAATAGCTTTTTCATTGAGTTAAGATTTGGGCTAATTATAACCCAAAGAAAAGCAAATTATTGCAATTCATCCTAATTTTTTGCATTTCTTCGATGAAATGTTCGCTGTAGAACAAAAAAAGGGAGGCAATGCCTCCCTCGCTATTAACCAACTTCTCTATCGAAAAGCTTTTCTAGAACATATAACCTACAGAAAGTTGAATGACATTATTATGCTGTTTAAAATCCTCTTCATATTCATTATCATCCCAAACATTAGATAAGCCTATATTATATCTTCCACTTACAAATAGATTCTCCAAGATTTTATAGCTCAAACCAACTCCAAGGCCAAATTCAAAACTTTTGGTTAAATCATCCAAATCCAATTCTTCACCACCTCCAGTAATTTTTGAATTGATCAATATGCCAAATTGCGGACCAGCCTCTATACTTAAAGCCTCAGTAGCATAATATTTGGCCATTACTGGAACATTTAAATAATCTAAATTTAGCTCACCGTCACCACCATCTTCTTTAGCACCTTGGGCAGAATAAATAAGCTCAGGTTGTAAGGAAAATTGCTCGTTTAACATTATTTCCATTAAACCACCTACATGAAAAGAAGTTAAAGTTTTCATGTCACCTGTTTCATCACCTCCTATGGAGGAAAAATTCAAACCACCCTTCACGCCAAAATGCAGTTCTTGGGCTTCAACACCTAAATTTAAACAAAGCATCAAAGCAGTTAGCAAATAAATTTTTCTCATAATTAAAAGATTTAGATTAATTGTAAATTGTTTTTAAAATTTATTCAAACCAAATAATATCAGAACATATAACCAATCGATAATTGAATAACATTATTTTGATTTGAACCTTCGGATTCAAAATCTCCGCTGTCATTGTTTATATTAGATAATCCGAGATTATAGCGGCCACTAACAAAAAGGTTCGGCATAATTTTATAGGATAACCCCACAGCTAAACCAAAATCAAAATCATTGAAAAGATCATATTCATCTAAATCAACTTCGACTCCATCGGTTTTTGCTTTTGTGGAAACCAGAAAGCCTATTTGAGGACCGGCCTCAACGCTAAATTTTTCAGAAAAATTGTACTTGGCCATGATAGGAACATTAATATAATCCATTTTAATATCAACATCCAATCCATCTTCCTCACCCGAAGTACCTTGGGCAGAATACAAAACCTCTGGTTGTATGGCAAAGACTTCACTAAACCTTACTTCCATTAGAGCCCCCAAATGAAAGGCTGTTCGCATTTTTAAATCCTCAGTATCGTCACCGCCTACTGTAGCAAAATTTAATCCTCCCTTAATACCAAAATGTAATTCCTGCGCTTTTGCACCAATACTCATACTGAGAATTAATACAGTTAATAAACAAATTTTTTTCATGATTTAATTGTTAGATTGATAATGTGAAGCTATTCATTATGCTAACCACTTAATCCTTAATATAATTTAGTTTATTAACAATTTAATTAACACTTAAATTTATTTATCTGAATTTCAAATATTTAAAATATTAGTTATTAACAAATTAAAAGATCCTGAAAAATGCTATGTAGATAATATTAATATTGTTTTTATGAATTGGTCCCTTGCCATTACAGACTTCAAGCACTTTTTGAAAATAGAACGCGGCCTATCCGAGAACTCTATTATCAACTATGAAATGGACGTTATTAAATTTCAGGATTTTCTGAAATCTAAAGACAGTCAAATAAACCCGCTAACAGTTCGCACAGAAGATGTAAACGCTTTTATCTATTCTATCGGTAAAGATTTAAATGCTAGATCTCAATCGAGAATTATTTCAGGCTTAAAAAGTTTTTTCAATTATTTAGTCTTTGAAAATTACCGAATAGATAACCCGACAGAACTAATTGAGACACCTAAGATTGGAAGAAAACTACCCGACACCTTAAGTGTTGAAGAAATAGACAGACTAATTGCAGCTATAGATTTAAGTAAATCGGAAGGGGAACGAAATAGGGCAATTTTGGAAACCTTATATGGATGTGGTTTACGAGTAAGCGAATTGGTGAATCTTAAGATATCTGACCTGTATTTTGAAGAAGATTTTATAAAAGTAACCGGTAAAGGAAATAAGGATCGACTAATTCCAGTAGCTGGGATTACTCAGAAATATATAAATATCTACAAAAACGAAGTGCGCCCACACTTGAGTATCGATCCTAAATTTAAGGATATATTGTTTTTAAATAGAAGAGGAAAACAATTAACTAGGGCGATGATTTTTACAATCATCAAGCAGTTGGCAAAAGAAATTAATCTCAATAAATCCATCTCACCCCATACCTTTAGGCATTCGTTCGCTACCCATTTATTAGAAGGAGGAGCAGATTTAAGGGCCATTCAAATGATGTTAGGCCACGAGAGTATTACAACTACAGAAGTGTATATGCACGTGGACAGAAGTCATTTAAAAGCGGTTTTAAATGACTTCCATCCGCGTAAGCACCTTTAATTATTTTGCGATATTAACCGCCCTAGTCTCACGTATAACAGTAACTTTAACCTGTCCAGGATAGGTCATATCTGTTTGAATTTTTTGTGAAATTTCAAATGATAAGTTGGCCGCTTGGTCATCAGAAACTTTTTCGCTTTCAACCATTACACGCAACTCCCTACCAGCTTGGATGGCGTAGGCCTTGTTAACTCCACTAAAGCCGAATGCTACATCTTCAAGATCTTTCAATCTTTGAATATAAGAATCTAAAACCTGTCTCCTAGCGCCTGGTCGAGCACCAGAAATAGCATCACATACTTGAACTATTGGTGAAAGCAAGGTGGTCATTTCAATCTCATCGTGGTGAGCTCCAATTGCATTACAAACCTCAGATTTTTCTCCATACTTTTCAGCCCACTGCATACCTAAAATAGCATGAGGGGTTTCCATATCCGCTTCAGAATCAGGTACTTTACCAATATCGTGCAGTAGTCCGGCGCGTTTTGCCAGTTTAGGATTTAAACCTAATTCCGCTGCCATAACGCCACAAAGTTTGGCAACTTCCCTACTATGTTGCAAAAGGTTTTGGCCATATGAAGAACGGTACTTCATCCTACCTACTAGCTTTATTAATTCAGGGTGTAGCCCATGAATACCAAGATCTATAACCGTTCTTTTACCAACTTCGATAATTTCCTGTTCTATTTGCTTGGTAGTCTTTTTAACTATTTCTTCAATCCTTGCAGGATGTATACGTCCATCCGTAACTAATTTATGCAAAGACAAACGTGCAATTTCTCTTCTAACTGAATCAAAACAGCTTAAAATAATGGCTTCAGGAGTATCATCTACAATAATTTCAACTCCAGTTGCAGACTCAATGGCTCGTATATTTCTACCTTCCCGACCTATTATTCGGCCTTTAACGTCATCAGATTCTATGTTAAAAACAGAAACGCAATTATCAATTGCTTCTTCGGTACCGATACGTTGAATGGTATTAATTATAACTTTCTTAGCGTCTTGCTGAGCGGTAAGTTTTGCCTCTTCAAGGGTTTCTTGGATGTAGGACATGGCATCAGCTTTTGCTTCTTGTTTAAGAGATTCAATCAGTTGAGACTTTGCCTCCTCTGCAGATAAACCAGAGATTACCTCTAATTGCCTAATTTGGCTTTTATGCGCCTTCTCAATTTCATCCTTCTTTTTCTCAATAAGATCTAGACGAAAATCGTAGTCCTTGATTTTAGCATCAAGTTCTTGATTGGCCTTTTTTGATTTTGCAAGCTCGTTAGATACCTGCGATTCTTTATCCCTTGTCCGTTTTTCAGCTTCTGCCATCTTTTTGTCCCTGGCCAGGATCACCTTCTCATGTTCCGCTTTAAGTTCTATGAACTTTTCCTTTGCTTGAAGGATTTTATCTTTTTTGATGGACTCCCCTTCTGTCTGTGCAGACTTAATAATTGAGCTAGCCTCATTTTTGGCATCGCTTAATATTTTTGAAGCACTTTGCTTCTCAAGTATTTTTGCGATTACAAATCCCAACACTAGACCAACCACCACGCCACCAACAATTATCAAAATTGTATTCATTTCCATGTTTAGTTAGTTTAAATAAAAAAGCCTGCATCAGCTATGGATTTTGTATAAACTCCTTAAAAACAGGTTTAGGGCTAACAAACTGATCAAAAATCTGCTCGACGCGAACGAAGGCAGCACGATTTTACAGTCTAAACTCACCCTTTTTAAAGAATTCTTGTTGAGTTTATCAAAAAATGTTGCTAATGCAGGCAGTGACTAAATGTCTATTTTAAAGAACGTTAAGCGCTTAAATGATCTTGAAGAAGTTTATCCAAATCATCTAATTTGGCTTGTACTTCCTCATTTACATAGGCTTTATCTATTTTTTTTTGTTCCACTTGGGCTGCAAATTGTAAGGCACACATGGCCAAAACATCTTGCTTATCCCGCACGGAATAACTTTGCTCAAATTGGCTTATCATCGCCTCAATCTTCTTCGCCGCCAATCGCAAACCCTCTTCCTGTTTTGGATCGATGGTTAAAGGATACACACGATTAGCTATAGATATTTTAATTTTAAGCGGTTCTGCCATATAACTGTCTTCTCATTATTCAGACAATTGTGCAATACAATAATCTATTTCTCTAATCAGCGTATTTATTTTGAGCTTGGTATCTCTGTTATTATTATCACTGCCAAGTAATGAATTGGCAATTTTTAAGGACTCATACTTTTCGATCCATGAACTCATTTCTTCTTGAAGCTGCAAATACTTTTTCTGTTGATTTACAAGCTCTTCCGATAGCTTCGTATTGGTCTGTTTGAGAACTTCTTGCTTGTGTAAAATCTTGGAAATTTTGCCCTCTAAGGAATCAACAATATCTTCAATTTTACGCATTGGAACAAATCATTACTCTAGTAACAAAGTTAAGATACCATTTGAAAAATAACAATTGTTTTATAATTATTTTCGAAAATATACACTAACCGTTTATAAGCGTTAAAGTTAAGAACACTTAGTTTGGTAAGCTTTTTGAATTTAATATTTTTGACTCCTCAAATTTTATTATGAAATACCTTTTTCTGCTCCTATTTTTTACTAACCTTAGTTATTCACAACAGGAATACCCGCAATATTATTTTAGAAATCCTCTTGAAGTTCCTGTAGTATTGGCAGGTACTTTTGCAGAATTGAGATCAAACCATTTTCACTCCGGAATGGACATTAAGACCCAAGGTCAAGAGGGTTTAAATGTTGTAGCCTCTGCAGATGGATATATTAGTAGAATAAAAATTTCGCCTTTTGGTTATGGAAAAGCCATTTATATAACCCACCCTAATGGTTATACAACGGTTTACGGTCATTTACAGAAATTATCACCCTCACTGGAAACATATATTAAAAAAGTACAATATGCAAAAGAGCAATTTGATGTTGAGATATTCCCAGCGGTTGATGAATTAAAGGTTTTTAAGGGCGAGTTAGTTGCCATAAGCGGTAATACGGGTAGCTCGGCTGGCCCCCACCTCCATTTTGAAATAAGGGATAAGAATGAACGCCCTCTAAACCCAATGCTTTTTGGAATAAATACCCAAGACACAAAGAAACCCGCAATTACAGGTTTATTTGCTTATACAAAAAACCACAGCTCCCATATTAATAATACATTGGGGAGACGCGAATTGCGTTTAATTGCAGATAACAATGGAGATTATACTACACAAAAGATAGATGCTGAGGGAACAATTGGTTTTGGAGTAATCAGTTACGATCAACAAGATTTGGCTTACAACAAAAATGGACTTTATAACATTCAAACGTTTTTGAACGGCAGCCGCCATTTCGAAATTGATTTCAGACGTTTCAGTTTTGATGAAACTAGGCATATTAATCGCCTTATTGATTATGGCTATTATAGAGATAAGGACGAACGAATTCAAAAATTATTTATTGAAGAAAACAACCCTCTTAACCTGTATAAGAATGCCCAAAATGATGGTTACCTAAAAGTAAAAGACAGTTTATCCTATAGTTACAAAATTAGATTAAGTGATTTTGAGGGTAACGATACATGGATTACCATACCCATTGAAGGTAAAAAGGGCAAAAATGTAAGTTCATTTGAATCTAAGGGAAATGTTGATTTGATTGCGAATCAATCGAATAAATTAGCCGATGGAAAATGGAAAGTAACCATCCCAGCCAATGTACTTTACGAAAACACATCTATTAATTATAAGGTCATTGGAGACACCCTAAAGCTTCATGAAGATGTAATTCCACTGATTAAAAGTTTTAATATAGAATACGACCTTACTTCCTACAAAGAGTCAGATCGCAACCTATTATATATAGCCCAACTAAGTAAGAATGGAAAAAAAATCTATTATACTGGAGCGTCTAGAAAAGGTGATTTTTTAAGTGCCTGGGAAAATAATTTTGGCACCTTCACCATTGGAATTGATAGTATTTCACCTTCCATAACAGCAATTAATTTCAAAGATGGCCAATGGATATCAAGCGCTAATTCACTTATTATCAAAATTGACGATTCAGAATCTGGAATAAGTAACTATAGGGCCACCGTGAATGGAAAATGGATTTTAATGGAATACGATTACAAAAAGGATCTCCTGATACATAATTTCGATGATGGCGTTTTAACTGAAACAGAGAACAAATTGAAAGTTATCGTTACTGATAATGTGGGAAATAGTTCTACATTTATAGCAACATTCTATAGAAAATAACACCGTTGGTGCGCTTGCAACATATTTTAGGCTTATTTTTTTTCCTACAAACCTGCCTCATAATCGGTCAAACGGGCACGGTAACAGGCGTAATACTAAATTCTAATAATCAACCTATTGAAGATGTTTCCATAACATTTGAAAGTTATGGTACTACCTCTAACGAAAATGGCTTTTACACATTAGAGCTTCCCGCTAACCAAGATATACAAATTGAGTTCAGTCACCTCTCCTTTAAAAAGGTGCTTGTTACATTTAATGTAAAGCCCGGGCAAGTAATTGAATTCAACCCTGTTATGCAGGTGAATGTTGAACAAATAAATACGGTAGTGGTTATTAGTTCTGGGAGGAAAAATGTGGAAGGTGTAACCACAATAAATCCGGAAATTTTAAGAACAATACAAGGTGCCCAACCTGGTGTTGAGAATATTTTGAAGACACTCCCTGGCGTAAATATTTCCAATGAACTTAGCACGCAATACTCTGTTCGGGGTGGCAATTTCGATGAAAATTTGGTCTACGTAAATGAAATTGAAGTATACCGCCCGTTCCTAATACGTTCTGGACAACAAGAAGGACTGAGCTTTGTAAATGCAGATATGGTACAAAATGTTGAGTTTTCAGCTGGCGGATTTCAGGCCCGTTATGGCGATAAACTATCCTCGGTTCTAGACATAACATATCGAACACCCATCGATTTTAGTATCGATGCTGATTTAAGCTTATTAGGCGGTGGCGTAACTGCTGAATTTATTACATCAGATTCTAAATTTTCCGGCATAGCTGGTATCCGATACCGAGACAATAGTTTACTTATAAATTCAAGGGAAACTGAAACCAATGTAAAACCTATTTTTACAGATGCCCAAGGCTATTTAACCTATCGGTTTAGCAATAAATTTCATTTAAATTTTTTAGGGACCGCCTCCTTAAACAAATATCAGTTTGAACCACAAAACCGCCAAACAAATTTTGGAACATTACAAGACCCTATTGCGCTTTTAGTTTTCTATGAAGGTCAAGAGAAAGATCGTTATTCAACCCTTGTCGGAGCTCTAAAAGCCGACTATTTTGTTAGTGATGACCTAACCCTAAAACTTATTGGATCGGTATTCCACACCAAGGAAGAAGAGTATTTTGATATACTTGCACAATATCGCCTTGGAGAGGTAAATACCAGCATTGGCGATGAAGATTTAGGTGAAGTGGAATTTAGTGAAGGAATTGGAGGTCAACTGAATCATGCTCGCAATAAACTGGATGCCCTCATTTTAAATTTTCAACATAAAGGTGATTATTTAATAGAGGATGGTTTGTTGGAATGGAGCGCAAAATTCACACATGAAGACATTAGAGATCGTTTGGTTGAATGGGAAGTAATAGACAGTGCTGGATTTACTATCCGCCCTCCTAAAGATAATATTACCAATAATCAACCTTACGAACCATTTGAAGGACCTCTAGTCCCGTTTCAAAATGTTAGGGCAACCAACCAAGTTACTATAGATAGATTGCAAGCTTATCTTCAATGGAGCAAAAGAGGCAATTTAGGGGTACATGGAATTTATTATAATGCCGGAATTCGCTTACATAATTGGACTGTTTCTGGAGAGTCCATCGAAAATGTCAATCAAACTGTTGTAAGTCCACGTTTTCAATTCTCCATTAAACCTAACTGGAAACACGACATGTTATTTAGGATCGCCGGAGGCCTCTATTATCAGCCACCGTTTTACCGCGAATTGAGGGACTCAACCGGAACTGTAAATCCAGAGGTAAAAGCACAAAAATCTTATCACTTGGTGCTTGGCAATGAATACAGTTTTAAAATGTGGGAACGGCCCTTTAAACTAGTTTCTGAATTGTATTACAAGAATTTAACTGATGTTAATCCCTATACACTGGAAAATGTTCGAATACGCTATAGGGCCAAAAACATTGCCAAAGCTTATGCCTACGGATTAGATTTAAGGCTAAATGGACAATTTGTTCCTGGGATGGAATCCTGGTTTAGTTTCGGGTATTTAAAAACCGAAGAGAATATTGAGGATCGAGGTTTTATTTCCAGACCTACGGACCAAAGGTTAAAGTTTGGGGTATTATTCCAAGATTATGTACCAAAATTGCCCGATTTAAAAATGTTTTTGAATCTAGTCTATAATACAGGAGTGCCAGGTGGTTCTCCTAGCTATGCAGACCCTTATGAATACCAAAACCGCTTACGCGATTATAAAAGAGCTGATTTAGGCATCAGTTATATGCTAGTTGACAAATCGAAAACCTATACGTCGAATTGGAAAAAACCTTTTAAAGAACTGGGGATTGGATTTGAAATATTCAACATGTTCGATGTGCAGAACAGCATAACAAATACTTGGGTTAGGGATGTATATTCCAAAAGGCAATATGCTATACCAAATTATTTAACCCCGAGAGTGTTTAATGTTCGACTTCACGCAACATTCTAAAATCGGATAGTCTAGAAAAGAAACAAAGGGAATAAGATTTATAATTATCTTAAATTCCCTTTGTTATCATAACTTTCTTTTCCAGAATTACCTGGCAAAGTTCAATGGGTTTGTTCTCAGCTATTCATTAAAGCACCCCAACTATGATGTATTAAATATACAAAATTTATTGATATTATTACTTCCGATAACTAAACTTTAACAATTGAAATATTTAATTCAACTTTATTGAAATAAATCTATTGAACCTACGTTATTGTGAGAAATGAAGGCTTTAAATAGCATGAAAAACTTTCTGTTTATTATTGGCGTGATATTCTTCCATAGTTATAGCCAAGCCCAAAATTGGGGAACCGATTTTGAAAAAGCAAAATTAGAATCAAGTACAGAACACAAACCTATATTATTAGTATTTCAGGGATCTGATTGGTGCGCACCTTGCATGAAACTCGACAGAGAAATATGGACTTCTGAAACCTTCAAAAATTATTCAAAGGACCATTTAATTTTACTGAAGGCAGATTTTCCTAGAAGAAAACAAAACGCCCTTTCAGCAGAGCAAAAAGAAAAAAATAATCTATTAGCAGAAACATATAATAAAAATGGCTTCTTTCCATTTGTGGTATTATTAGATTCTAATGGAAAGGTATTAGGTACTACAGGCTATAAAAAAATATCACCCGAAGAATATATCACTGAATTAAATTCCTTTTATAACGCGCACTAGTTGAAACTAATTTTTGGCATCGGTTTATTTCTCTCTCTTTCACTCCTTTGCTACGCTCAAGAAATTTATAAAGAATCTATGTCCTTAATGGGCAGTGATTTTGAAATAACCGTCGTTTCAGAAAATGAACAAGCAGGTGCACAATACATTCAAATTGCTGTTGATGAAATTAAACGTATTGAAAAGTTAATTTCTTCATGGGATCAGTCTTCCCAGACTTCAGAAATTAATCGAAATGCAGGAATAAAACCCATCATTGTTGATAGAGAACTTTATAACCTTATAGAACGGTCGATAGCCATTTCTAAGATTACAGATGGAGCTTTCGACATAACCTACGCCTCTATGGATAAGTTGTGGAAGTTTGATGGCTCAATGACCTCCCTACCAACTCCGGAAGAAGTTAGTCAATCGGTGGCTCGAGTAGGCTATGAAAAAATAACCCTTAATGAAGATGAGCAATCCGTTTTTCTGAAACAGCCTCAAATGAAAATCGGGTTTGGAGCCATAGGAAAGGGGTATGCAGCCGATAAAGCAAAAGAAAAACTTATGCAACTGGGTGTTAAAGGAGGAATTATTAACGCATCGGGAGATTTAACTGTTTGGGGATCACAACCCAGTGGCAAAGCTTGGCAGGTGGCAATCACCAATCCGATGGATAAAAATCATGCCTTTACCAAACTACCCATAATGCATGGCGCCGTTGTTACATCTGGAAATTATGAAAAGCGAATTACCCTAGAGGGAAAGACCTTTACTCATATAATAGACCCTAGAACCGGATATCCATCACAAGGAATTTTAAGTGTTACCATTTTTTCTGAAAAAGGTGAATTGGCAGATGCATTGGCAACGTCCGTTTTTGTAATGGGAATTGAAACCGGAATTGACAGAATCAATCAATTGCCGAATGTAGAATGTATAATTGTAGATGATAGCGGAAAGATATTTACTTCTAAAAATATAAGAATAAACAACAATGAAAATTAAATTAGGTTTATTGGCATTGGTTCTCTTTTCTGCAACATCATGTGTTGCAGTTAAAGAATATGAAAAGGTTCAAATTAATGATCCGGATATGACATTGGCAGATCGTCCATGTGATAGAAACATACTTACCTTCCATTCGTACCGTGAGGCAGCATCAGGGGCTAACGGCGGTAAAACCGGAGGTGGTTGTGGTTGTAATTAAATAATTGAATCATGCGTTTTATTTCAAATCATTCGTGGATTTCACTGTTTGTCATATTCTCTATTTCATACCAATCGTATGGTCAGGTGGATGACAACAACCAAGCAGAATCATACAAAAAGAGAGTTCTTGAAACTTCAGAAATTGATTTTCTCTCGAGTTATTATAACCAATCCGGAAACAATGCAGCGGTTTCAGGTGGAATAGGTAGCGAAAAATTAACTGATGCCACAGGTACCATCGTAATGTCCATACCTATGAATGATGATGATGTATTGACCATAGATGCAGGAGTTTCTGCATATACTTCTGCCTCATCGAGCAATATAGACCCTTTTGATACCAATAAAAATGCTGATCCTTTTGTAGCTAGTTCGGGCGCATCTTCGTCAGATCTGTGGAGCAGTCTATCCGCTCATTATTCGCACAGCTCCGATGACCGTAACTCCAACTGGACGGGAAAATTATCATTCGCTTCTGAATATGATTATTTTTCTTTGGGATTCGGGGGAAGTTTTTCCAAAAGTTTCAATGAAAAAAATACAGACCTTACTTTAACCGCAAACGTTTATATCGATTCATGGAATACTATTTATCCAATTGAATTAAGGCCATTTGGAAAAGGTGGCGACGGTTTAGACCATCGATTTTTTGAGAATAAAACCATAATTGGAAATTCCCAATACAACCCTCAATTTTCAGAATTTTCAGATAAGAAGAGAAATAGTTACTCCTTAGGCCTTGTCTTTTCACAAATTTTAAGTAAAAAATTACAGATGTCACTTGCATCCGATTTAGTTTTTCAACGCGGACTGCTGTCCACTCCTTTCCAAAGAGTTTATTTCTCAGATATTGAAGATTCCTTTATAGATAATTTTCAATTGGCCGATGATATTGAACGTTTACCAAACAATCGTTTTAAAGTTGCTCTCGGTGGTAGGTTACATTATTATATTAATGAATGGTTAGTTATGCGAACTTTCTATCGTTATTATTGGGACGATTGGGGAATTAACTCCCAAACTGCGAGTCTTGAAGCACCTATTAAAGTTGGAAATAAATTTACGATCTACCCTTCTTACAGGTTTTATAAACAATCTGCAGCAGATTACTTTGCCGCCTATGAGGAGCATTATTCCACAGAATCATTCTATACCTCAGATTTTGACCTTTCCGATTATACTGCGGACCAATTAGGAATAGGCGCTAGTTATACGGATGTTTTTACAAAATGGCATCTTTGGCATTTCGGCCTTAAAAGTATTGACCTAAAATATGCAAGTTATAAACGTAATACCGGATTAAAATCTCAAATTATAACTGCTGGAATAAAATTTTTGGCTGATTAGTTAAGAAATTAGGCGGTGAACAATTGCTCTAACTGGAGCAATTTCTTTTGTATGTTCAATGCTTGGTCCGGCCACCCAAACAGTTTTATAGGTAGCTCCTTTGGCAGCTTTTTCAGTAGCTTTCATTCCTAAGCTAAAACGGAACATTTTCACCCATTTTTTCAGGCGACGATTTTTATTCAATAATTTTTCCAGCCACGGTTGTTTTGTTCCAATTTTTTGGACATAAGGCGTGTTAATCACGGTACAAGGTGTACCAGAAATCCTTTCGGTCATAACAATGTCGTCTTCACCATATTCAACACATGCTTGTTTGTAACTATCCCCAACATTAGCTTCCTCAGATGCAATAAAGGGGCTTCCAACGGAAACACCTTCTGCTCCAAATTCAAGCATAGTTTCTAATTCCTGCCTATTACCTACTCCCCCGGCACTGATAACTGGTAAGCTAAAATTTTTCTTTAAAAGTTGAATCAATTCTTCGGGGGAAATTCTACCCCTATGGCCTCCTGCTTGATTATTAACAGCAATTAATGCATCTGCTCCCAAATCACTTACTTTTTGGGCATAATTAAAGTCTGTTACATCGCAGAACACCTTTATCCCTTTTTGATGCGCCTTTTGAATTGTTTCTTTAGGATTTCCTAAGGAAGTAAGGATAAAATCACATCCTTCATCACATAATACCTCTAATTGGTCTTTATATTTGAAATTAGATTTGTTTACAATTAGGTTAAACCCGAACGCACCACCCGGAACTTTTGCTGCCTTTAATTCTTTGATCGCCTCTCTGAGCTCCTCAATTGTCCTATAATTAAGGGCAGGAATACAACCTGCGATACCACATTTCATACCCTCAATAACCATGGCTGTATTGGAAACCAGAAACATTGGGGCCATTAGTATTGGATGTTTTATACCTAACATATGGGTAAAGCTATTAGATACGTTTAGTTCAGCTCTATTTTTTGAATCTTCCATTAGGTGTAAGATATACTTTTTAGATGAATTGAAATAAAAAATCCCAAATCTAAAATTTGGGATTACTAAGGTTGTTAATACTTGAACCTATATTCTTGTAAAGGTTAAATCTAAATCAATTACAGCTTCTGCGGTAGTCCCCTCTACATCAATGGTTTCAATAATTTGACCAAAAACCCTTAATGTGGTAGCATTAATCGTTTGGATGTCAAAAGTACGCTCTTCTGTGGAAGTGGTTATTATAAGTTGATTTCCTATTATTTGCCATGATCCAGTACCTATAAATTGAACATCTTCCACTACTTCTTCATACGACTGACCTAGAAACGAAGCTGTAAACCGAATACTGAAATCACCGGTAGAAGTCACTGTATTAGGGTTATCCCTAAATTCCACTGCATAAGTATTATCATAAACGTCTCCTTCAATATCTACAGAAACATTTATTCCACCAATATTTCCTGTTGCCTCCCCGTCAACTAAAAACTCACTTGCTTGCCATTTTCCTACTATAGTATCTTCAATCGTAGGCTCTCCAGGACCGTCATCATCTGAACAAGAAAAGACCATGACAGACAATATAATTAAGGTTAATAATTTCAAATTTTTCATGATGATAGTATTTGGTTCTAAGGGTAAATCTAGTATTTTTTATGCTTAAGATAGGCTGATTTCATAATTTATCGATAAGGTGCAAAACAAAAACATCCCAAAAAATTACTCTTAGGATGTGACTTTACAATTAATTTCAGCCTATCGGATATAGTTTAAAACACCTTTTATTTTGGCCGTCGAAGAAATTTCTTCTAAATCTATAATTTCCTCCTCCTCAATGATTAAAATTAATCTATGCTCCGTTAATTCCTTAATGAGCATAACGGTAGATTCATCCCCATTAATTACGGTTAATTTATCTCCTGACAATGACCAGGTGCCATCTTCCAAGAATTCAAGATCTTCAGCCGTTTCAGTATATTCTTCGCCTAACATTTTAAATGTTAATTCGATACTGTAATAACCGGAAGATATTACGGTATTAGGATTAGAATTAAAAACCAGTGTGTTATTCATATCATAGGCCTCCCCTACAAAGTCGACATTAATGGTTTCTCCATTGAATACAAAAGTGGTTGTACCAGAATAATCAAGATCAGATGCCGTCCACTCACCTTCAATTGAAGATGTAATTTTAGAATTGTTTCCGTCATCACTTGAACAACTAACAAGAATACCTGAAATTATAAATGACATTAATATTGCAAAGTATTTCATGATAGCAAAGGTTAGGTTATAATCAAATCTAATACTTTTCAACATTAAAAATTAATTAGTGTGCCAAATAAAAAAAGCAACCAAAAATGGTTGCTTTTTTCAATCTATATGTGATTTAGGTTATTTTACCTCTTCAAAATCTACGTCTTCAACATCGCTGCTCTCATTAGAACCTTCAGAAGTTGCATCCCCCGCACCATTGGCATCAGCAGTTGAACCTGCTGCACCTTCTTGTTGTGCTTTGTACATCTCTTCACTAGCCGCTTTCCAAGCCTCATTAATCTTCTCTAGGGCTGGATCAATTTGACTAACTTCTTTAGTTTCGTATGCTTTCTTCAATTCTTCCAAAGCACTTTCGATCGGTTGTTTCTTGTCAGCAGACAATTTATCACCAAACTCTTTCAATTGCTTCTCTGTTTGGAAGATCATGGAATCAGCGGTATTCAATTTTTCAGCTGTTTCTTTAGCTTTAGCATCCGCTTCAGCATTAGCTTCAGCCTCTTGCTTCATCCTTTGGATTTCTTCCTCTGTTAAACCTGAAGTAGCTTCAATACGAATGTTCTGTGATTTACCTGTTGCTTTATCAGAAGCAGATACATTGATAATACCATTCGCATCAATATCAAAAGTTACTTCAATTTGAGGCACACCTCGTGGCGCTGGTGGAATTCCATCTAAATGGAATCTACCAATTGTTTTGTTATCCTTCGCCATTGGCCGCTCTCCTTGCAACACATGAATTTCAACTGATGGCTGATTATCTGCAGCCGTTGAGAATACCTGAGATTTCTTTGTTGGAATAGTCGTGTTGGCCTCAATTAATTTGGTCATCACATTACCCATTGTCTCAATACCAAGTGATAATGGAGTTACGTCTAACAATAAAACATCTTTAACATCTCCTGTTAATACACCACCTTGAATTGCAGCACCAACAGCAACCACCTCATCTGGGTTAACACCTTTACTTGGAGCTTTCCCAAAGAATTTCTGAACAGCCTCTTGTACTGCAGGAATTCTAGTTGAACCACCTACAAGGATAATTTCATCAATGTCTGAAGTTTTTAACCCAGCTGCTTTAAGTGCAGATTGGCAAGGCTCGATTGTTCTTTTTACAAGATCATCGATTAATTGCTCAAACTTAGACTTAGTTAGCGTTCTAACCAAGTGCTTAGGCCCACTAGCCGTAGCAGTAATATATGGTAAATTAATTTCCGTTTGGCTAGATGAAGATAACTCTATCTTAGCTTTTTCAGCAGCTTCCTTTAGACGTTGTAACGCCATAGGATCTTTTCTTAAATCAATATCTTCCTCAGATTTAAATTCATCCGCTAACCAATTGATGATTTTTTCATCCACATCATCACCACCTAAGTGCGTATCACCATCAGTAGACAATACTTCAAAAACGCCATCTCCTAACTCAAGGATAGAAACGTCGTGAGTACCTCCACCGAAGTCGAATACTACGATTTTTTGGTCTTGACCTTTTTTATCTAGTCCGTAAGCCAAAGCAGCAGCAGTAGGCTCGTTGATAATTCTTCTAACTTTTAAACCTGCAATTTCGCCAGCTTCTTTAGTAGCTTGTCTTTGGGAATCATTAAAATAAGCAGGTACTGTAATTACAGCTTCGCTAACAGACGTTCCTAAATAATCTTCTGCAGTTTTTTTCATTTTTTGAAGGATCATAGCCGATAATTCCTGTGGTGTATATAGACGGCCATCGATATCAACACGCGGTGTGTCGTTATCTCCTTTTACAACTTTATATGGTACGCGTTCTGCTTCGTTTTTAGATTCAGAATATTTGTTTCCCATAAAACGCTTAATTGAGTAAACGGTTTTCTGAGGATTGGTAACGGCCTGACGTTTTGCAGGATCACCAACCTTAATCTCACCGCCCTCCACAAAAGCAATTACAGATGGGGTAGTACGCTTACCTTCAGCATTAGGTATAACAACAGGCTCGCTACCTTCCATAACAGCAACGCAAGAGTTGGTCGTACCTAAATCTATTCCTATAATTTTACTCATGATACTATATTTATATTTTTTGGTGTTCTTATAAAATTTATTCGGAATGTTTATGTCAATGATTATGCCATGACAAATATTCTGACAAGCTGTCACAATTCTTCAAAATCCAATTCTGACATTATCTTACAGATTCGTAATGAAGTCCATAATTCTAAGGAAATCTCTTTATTTTTACACTTCTAAAATTATTATATGTCTGTTGCTAAAAGAGAGTACAAACGCGTAACCGTAAAATCATTGGTGGAAATGAAGGAAGCCGGGGAAAAGATTTCTATGTTAACGGCTTACGACTATACCATGGCAAAAATTGTGGATGGCGCTGGAATTGATGTAATCCTCGTGGGTGACTCTGCCAGCAATGTAATGGCCGGGCACGAAACAACTCTACCCATTACCCTAGACCAAATGATTTACCACGCCTCCTCTGTAGTAAGGGCTATTAATAGGGCTTTAGTGGTGGTAGACTTGCCGTTCGGGAGTTACCAAAGCGATCCAAAGGAAGCTTTACGATCCGCCATTAGAATTATGAAAGAAAGTGGCGGACATGCGGTTAAATTGGAAGGCGGTAAAGAAGTCAAGGAATCAATTAAACGTATTTTAAACGCTGGAATTCCTGTAATGGGACATTTAGGGCTAACACCACAATCTATCTACAAATTCGGTACCTATACTGTTCGAGCGAAGGAGGATCAAGAAGCTGAAGAATTGCTTGAAAATGCCAAATTTTTGGAAAAAATTGGTTGTTTTGCTGTGGTTTTGGAAAAAATTCCCGCTGCTCTTGCTAAAAAAGTTGCCGAAAGTTTAACAATTCCTGTAATTGGCATCGGTGCAGGTAACGGGGTAGATGGTCAAGTCCTGGTCCTTCATGATATGTTAGGTATGACGCACGAATTCAATCCGAGGTTTCTACGCAGATATTTACACCTTTACGAAGAAATGACCAAAGCCATTTCTCAATATGTTGAGGATGTCAAGGCCGTTGATTTCCCGAATGAGGATGAAATGTATTAACCTAGAATTATTAGATTATTTAGACTTTTAAAGTTTTAAATATTATTGTATGCATAGGTTTAAGGAGTTGGAAATTTGGAAAAGAAGTAGACTGTTTTGCAGCGACATATATAATGCGACCTCCCAGTTTCCAGAATCTGAGAAGTTTGGCCTAACGAACCAACTGAGAAGAGCCTCTATTTCTATTGCTTCAAATATTGCCGAAGGCTCATCCAGAAAATCAAACATAGATTTTGCAAGGTTTATAGAAGTAGCTATTGGTTCTGCTTATGAAATAGAAACCCAACTACTAATCTCAGCCGATTTGAATTTGCTTTCTGAGGAAGATCAAAACCACCTAATTTCAGAATTGAACCAAATAATAAAAATGATTTCAAAATTTAAATCAAGTCTTATAGTCTAAACTTCTAAGAAGTCTTATAATCTAAATGTCCAAATTTCTCTCTAACGAATATAACCTGCAGGTTCTTTACGAAGATAATCACTGTATCATAGTGAATAAGCGCGTTGGGGACATTGTTCAAGGCGATAAAACGGGTGACACTCCCCTTTCTGAAATAGTAAAACTTTATTTAAAAGATAAGTACAATAAGCCTGGTAATGTCTACTTGGGAGTCGTTCACAGAATAGACCGTCCAACGAGTGGTTTAGTCCTTTTTGCGAAGACCAGTAAATCCTTGCCACGTTTCAATAAACTGTTTGCTGAAAAATCTGCTGAAAAAACCTATTGGGCTATAGTAAAAAATCCACCACCCAAAAAGAGAGATACCTTAATACACTGGTTACGAAAAAATCCAAAAAATAATAAAGCCATTGTATTTACAAAGGAAACCTCCAATGCTAAAAAGGCTATTCTCACATATGACCTAATAAAGGAGTTAGACAACTACTATCTTCTTGAGATTAATCTTGAAACAGGTCGCCACCACCAAATACGCGCACAGTTGTCTGCCATTGGTTGCCCCATAAAAGGAGATTTAAAATATGGTTTTGACCGCAGCAATCCTGATGGTGGGATTCATCTTCATGCACGAAAATTAAAATTAGAACATCCCGTTTCTCATGAACTCATAGAAGTTGAGGCACCAATACCAGAAAATGATGCGCTTTGGCAAGCGTGCTTTTAGGGATAATTAACTAAGTTTTCAATTTTCTTGGGCCTACAATAAATAAGTGTTATCGCAAATGATCCATACATCCCGAAAATCGCATAAATGTAAATGAGGCGCCTCAGCCTTACATAAGCATTATCAACAGAATTATAATAAGGTTCATAAAATTGAGTGGTCGCAATTGTGAGATACCATAAAAGGTATATACAACTCACATAAAAGGACACAGATTTATTAAAAGTTAATATGGTATCGCTCCCTAATAAATCGATGAAATAAAACGTGATGCAAACAAGTACAACCGAAGTACTTAGTATTTGGTGGATAGGGAAAGATTTCACAAAAAATGCATCAAAATTTATCACAATCTTTACTATTGATACGACTAAAAATAGCCAACCAACTACTTTCAAAATTGACAAAAGTCTTTTTGATTTTAGAATTTTCATATAATATCTCAAAATAAGAAGGGTGGCGCCAATTTGCCAAAAAAGCGTATACCACCAGCGGTTCTTTTCAAAAATTGTATCTATTAGTAAATATCTTAGAGAATGCAAAAATTCATAATCTATTACATAATTTGTATATCCACCAATGGCATCCACCGCCCAAGCAGCAAAAAGAAAATGAATGAAATATATAGTGCTAGTTTTCTTGTAAGACTTGTACAGGAGCAAACCAATTACTGCCGCAATAAATTCGGCTGAATGAAAAATTAACGAAGAATGGTCAACTAAAAAATCATTCAAAATCCTTGATTAATATAGACTGAAACGGATAAACCATTTCCACCTTTACCCCAGCTCCCATGGCACTTTCAATAGTGAATCTAGTATTAATAAGTTC
The DNA here is from genome assembly GCF_015476115.1 of Aegicerativicinus sediminis. Taxonomy (GTDB): domain Bacteria; phylum Bacteroidota; class Bacteroidia; order Flavobacteriales; family Flavobacteriaceae; genus Aegicerativicinus; species Aegicerativicinus sediminis. The sequence goes on from NZ_CP064295.1 coordinate 4,009,959, forward strand.
TGCCCGTTTTTTCATGTTAATTAAGCCTGAACCAGGCTCGACAGTTTCCATATCAAAACCACGACCATCGTCCTTCAATACAATTTTTAAGTCGTTTGGGCAAAAATCAAAGTGGACTTCTACTTTTTGAGCTTCAGAATACTTAAGGCTGTTACTCAAAAACTCTTGAATAATACGGAACAAAACCAATTGATGACTTTTCTGGATCAAACCATCCTTTTCAGCATTGTAGGTAAAGACAACTTCTTCAAACTTGAAGCGTCTTAAGCGCTCTGTTTCATTTGCAACGGTTGCGATAAGGCCTTTTTCCAAAATAACATCTGAATTTAGCGATTTGCTTAATGACCTTACTTCTTCAATACCCTTTTTTATGGTTTCTGAGGTGTTAGAAACCTTTTCCCTAAACTGATCTTGGGTATTTTTTGCGAGCATCTGTATTTGCATATTGGCGTAAGCCAAAATCTGTCCGACATTATCGTGCAATTCCCTACCTATAAAACGCAAAGTTTCTTCCTGAACCTCAGCCTGTATGGTTTGCATCTCCTTAGAAAAGGTTTCCTTTTGCTTTATCTTTTCTTCGATGAGCTTGTTTTTACGCCGCTGAAATACCACAGCAATGGCAATAACCATGGCCGTTATTAAAAACAAGGCAAAAATCATATAGACCAAGAGTTCCCTCTCAGCCTCAGTACTTACTGGTCTTTCTGTGGCCTGCACCATAATAGAGCAAAAATAAACATGGAATACATAAAAATATTGGCAAAAATGTAAATCAATCTCTGCAAATTAACATATATCATATCACCACCATGATAATATCGCTTATAAATAATTAAAATACAGACAACATTATAAAAAATTAAAAGAGTCCAGCTTATGTAAAATGTTGCAGACCTTTGAATATCCAATATTTCATTAGTAAGCATTAATTCTATAAAATAAAGCGTAACACAGGTAAAAATTACGACTATGGAGCCTGTTTGATGAAAGCTATAATAACCTATCGGCAAAGTCTCCAAATTCCTTACAATGACGAAAATTGAAATTAAAAAAAACAAACCTCCAAAAAAGACTAAAATCCTTTTTAAAATATTGTTCTTTAAGGTTTTATAGTAAAAGAGAACAATAAAGATTGTTGCTCCTATTCTCCAAAATATAGTTGACATCCAATAGTTGAGCTCGAAGAATGTTCCTTTAAGCGCTTCTTTAATAGAAGATAAAAATTCATACTTCTGTAGAAATTGTGTATAACTTAATGATACACTTACCAAATAAGCATATACCAAAAAAAAGATAAAATATCTAACGTTGGTATGTTTATAAGATTTATAAGTAATTACACCAGTTAATGCTGCTAGGAAAGAAATTGAATTAAATATCCAGGTAGCATTATTTAAAAGTAAATCCTTCAATAAAAAATATTATTGAGGATACCCTACTGAAGGAGGATAACCTCCAGTACCATCATCCAAACCATCTATATCGGTAATATCTCCAGAACCACTTTGGTAGGTGTTAAACAAAAATGAGCCCTCACCAGTCATTCGTTTACCGGTAGGCGATATAAACAATGTAATCATATCCTTGTTTTTTGAATCACCTTTGGCGCCTATATATAGACGAATGCCATCCAATTCGTAACCTTTGGCCGTAGCAGCAGAGTCGGCATATTGCAAATAAGACTTAATATCATCAAGCGCATACCAAGACGAACGATTATCTTCTTTACCAAATACACGCTCAACAGCTTGATGCCTTTCGTTATAATTTTCACTCAATACTTTCATTTGGTCGGGCGTTACCAAACCACTAGGCTTTGCCATACGCTCTTGTTGTACAGGTTCTTCAACAACCATATCGGGTTCTTCAACCATTTTTGGTTCATCCTTTATATCGGAATCTTTATTAATAAAGTAACACACCAGAAATCCGAGGATAAGTCCGGTTAAGAATAATAGGAAATTTTTCATGGGAATAGTTTTTTAGCACTACCAATTTAGTTAAAATATTAAGACCCTAAAAAATGATTGGAGCCAATCAGAATTCTATCAGTTTGAAAACCAATTTATCACCCATCTTTTTTTGGGCTATCCCATCGATGGATTTTTCTGTCAACTGAAGAACCCTCGGGTATCCACCAGTTGTTTGGCTATCTCGCATTAAGATAATTAGTTTTCCCTGCGGAGTAAGCTGAACCGTGCCTGGCAAGACAGCTGATGTGATCATGGATGGTAATGAATTTGACAGTTCCTCTTGGATTTGATAACCCATGCGGCTAAAATGATTGGAAACAGTAAATGTGTTGCCAACCAACTGATTTCTGAGATGTTCAGGTAACATTTCAAATTCGGGGCCTTTAAAACATTCCATTAATTCCTGCGATCCAATAAATTGTTTGTTTTGAATTCGTGCGCCAGAACCATAAGTAAATCCTGAATATTCCTGTATTGGAATAGCATGTCCTCTTTTTATTACAGAATTTCCTGTTACTGATTGAAGTTGGCTGCGACTTCCTAATATGGGTTCAGTTGAAATCCCCCCTTTAACTGCAAGATAGGTTCTAAAACCTGAGGTTAATCTCCCAAAACCTAAAATTGAACCTTTATCAACAGCATAAATTTTACAATTTTCAATTCGTTGGCCATTGATTTGGGGTTGCATTTCAGCACCTGTTACACAAATGGCTGTTGGGCATTGAAATCTTAACTTAGGTCCTGTCATTGTTATTTCCAATCCTGCCGCATTTTCGCTATTATTTAAAAGAGCATTTGCTAACCTCAGGGCCGTTTCGTCCATTGCGCCAGAAACAGGGACACCGTAATGGCTAAAACCAAACCTACCCAAATCCTGGATAGTACTATAAAATCCTGACGAAAGGACCTCAATCATTTTCCAAGATTTTTTCCCAGTTATACCTATTTTGTTCTACTTCATTTTGAAGATAGTGGTAATGTTCAGTTGTAATAGGTTTGAATTTCACGACATCATTATTCGTCGCGAAACAAGGTGGATTTAAATGAGGATCAAAAAAGGGAACTGGGGTGGATCCAATAACATGCCATCCACCCGGACTATCTTGGGGATAAATACCGGTTTGTTGTCCTCCGATAGCCACTGAACCTTTTTTTACATTTAAATTAGGAATTGATTTTCGAGGAGTACACAATTTTTTATCCAACCCACCCAAGTATAAAAATCCAGGTAAAAATCCGATAAAGTAAACCGTATATCTTCCATTGGAATGCAATTCAATAATTTCCTCTTTGGTCATTTTTTTATCCTGTGAAATAGCATCTAAATCAGTCCCAAATTTTGAGTCGTAACAAACAGGAATCCTCCAAGTTTTAAAATCCTTATCCAAAGGAACAAATGGAGCCGAAACCACCTCTTTTACAACCGAAACCTCACTATAGATTTTATCAATAGTTAAATCATATTTAATTAATATCGAGCTGTATGCATTGATTATTTCAACTTTTTGTTTAATATAAAAATTTTCAAGCAAATTTTTAACGAAGAGAAGTTCTGAAAGTGTGGAAGATCCGATATTTGGTTTAAATTCCACCAAAATAGAACGCTCATTATAAGGGCGAACTCTAGGGTAAACTACACTATCTGCGGCTTTCATTTTAGCTAGATTTTTCGCGAATAAATTTTAAAATTTCCACAGCGTTTGGTGTATCCCCATGTATACAAAAGGTATCCACTTCAATAGGTCTCTCCTCCCCTTCCGCGGTAATAACTTTACCATTTATTGCCATCTGGCACAATTGATCCCAAACCAAATTTGGGTCGGTAATCACGGAGCCTTTTTGAGTTCTTGGAGTAAGACTTAAATCATTCTGGTACGTTCTATCAGCAAAGGCCTCATAACAAACCTTTATGTTGGCAGATTGTGCCATATCTGCAATAAGGGAACCATAAGGTACATACAGTGAAATTGGAGCCGAAAAACCTTTTACCGCCTCAATAATTACTTGGGCAACTCCCTCATCTTTTACCGCATCATTGTACAGGGCTCCATGTGGCTTAATATGGTGCAGGTTCAATGAATGTGACCTTACAATTTTAACTAAAGACCTAACCTGCTTAACCAGACTAGTAAATAGATCGGCGCTACTTATATCCATTGAAACTCTACCGAAATTTTCCGGATCTGGATATGAAGGATGAGCACCAATAATAACCCCATTACTTTTAGCCAATCTAACAACCCTATCCATTTCCTCCTCACTTCCGGCATGACCGCCACAAGCAACATTACAACTGTTTAAATATGGCATTAGCAAATGCTCATTCCCGATACCCTCACCTACATCAGCATTAATATTTAAGTTCAATTTCATTTAAATAAGCTTTAATACCATTAAAATGCTTTTCACACCAAGTCCTACCACAATTAGAATTATAGCCACTGCTATTACATTTAGCCATATAGCATTAGTGTATTTGCCCAGTAAGCGCTTACGATTTGTTACCCAAAGCAAAAATCCCGCTATAATGGGCAGCAACAGACCATTTGCAAACTGCGCAAATTGAATAATACTAATAGGCTTCAACCCTAAGGAAGACACAAATACACCGATAACAATAACTAGTACCCAGACCGACCTAAATTTTACAGAAGATATCCCCGCAGACCATCCAAAGCAACCAGCGGCAACATAGGCGGCGGCCAAGGGAGCAGTAATAGCACTTGTTAAACCAGCTGCGAACAAACCTATCCCAAGAAAGATTTTGGCCGAATTACCGTATAATGGCTCTAGGCTTCTTGCTAAATCTGCAGCATTTTCTAATTGGGCACCTTGAATTGCCGATGCAGTTACAATTATACCCATGGAAACCATCCCCCCCAATATAATTGCGAGAAAGCTATCCCTCCTTGCCGCAGGTAAATCTGATATACCTTTCCATTTTTCACTAACTAGGGAAGCATGAAGGAAAAGGTTGTAAGGAACCACAGTTGTACCAATCAATCCCACTACGGTTAACAAACTATTTTCAGGAACATCCGGAACAAAAACACCTTTGATCAATTCCCAAAAATTAGGCTTTGTAAATAGTGCGGCAGTTATAAAAGAAAGGCTCATTAGGATTACTAAACTTACTAAAAATCGCTCAATAATCTTATATTTCCCTATCCCAAGTACGATTAAAGCTATTATACCGATAATAATTGGTATAAAATTGATTTCTAGGTTATTAATTTTAAAATTATTTTTTGACACAACCGCTTCCAAACCCAATACACCTCCTGAAATATTGCCCGCCTCATACGCGGCATTTCCTATAATGATTGCACTTACCATTAGTACCATCATGAAACCTCTTATCACTGGATTATTGATTTCTGATCGAATTACTGCAGACAAACCCCTTCCGGTAATCAATCCTAATCTGACTGCCATTTCTTGCAATACAATTGTAGCTACCACAGAAAGGGCCATGGCCCATAAAAGGGCATATCCGAATTTAACTCCAGCCAATGTACAAACGGTCACAGTACCAGGGCCAATGAATGCTGCCGCAATTAACGGTCCTGGGCCAATATTCTTATACCATGGGTTACTCATTCGGCACAGAGTTTATTGCATATAGTGCAAAACTACCTAACCAATGTCCGCCTTCATAAGCATCGTCCACAATATTAGGCAAGGAGTAATTAATGTGTTTATAGGCAATTTGCTGCAGATGGGCTAATTGGGGCATACCTTCCGCAATTTTTAGCAAGCTCCAGGCTCTAGAAAAATTAACCCCGTCCAAATGTACTAATTTACCATCGGACCTATCTGAAACAATCCCTACTTCCAATTGAAAATTAGGGTTTAATAAAGGGGGTAAAAACTCGCTGAACCATTTTTCAAATTCTGGTTTAGATAATATTCGTTTCATCAATGCTGCCTCTTCCAAACAGGGGGAAAGGAAATCGAATCCGCCTGGTTCCCATCCTAGGGGGCATCCTTGGTCATCCAAATAAAAATCTTTTGCTCTTTGAGTTATAACGTTTAACAACTTTTCATCCCCAACAGTTTTGGCATAATCATAGGCGAAAGACAATCCAAATGCCGTATTTGGGTGCTCACCAACTCGAATAGGATAATTAAGTTTAGGAAGAAACTCTATATATTTTTCAACCATTAAATCGGTTAAAGGCATGAGATTTTCTTCTAATTGTTTCGCCAAAGGATTATCCCAAGTATGAAGTTCTTCTGCCAATTTTAAGAGCCAAGCCCATCCATAAGTACGCTCATAAGAACTATTTAACGGTCCATCGAAATAATCAATTTCCTGTTGGATATTTTCTTTTGAAATATTTTGAAGGAGCAACGCACCTATTTCAGATTTATTCTCAATATCAGGAAACTGCTTTAACAAACTCACTAAACTCCAATGCCCATGAACGGCGGAATGCCAATCGAAACATCCATAAAATGCTGGATGTAGCGCTTGAGGTGATTTTAAATCCTCATCGCCTCCAATGGTTTGGTTTAGCTTATTGGGGTATTCTTGGACAATGCATTTAAGCGGTAATTTGGAAAGATTGGTTGCAGCATGCAAATCTAAATGAGGAATTTGGACCTTTAGCGTATCTTTTTCAGTTTCAATAACACTTACCTCTTCCTTTTGCTTTTCGTTACAAGAAACAATAAGGACGCAAATACACAGTAGTTTTTTAATCATGAGTTTTCAGTTTAGCTCTTGACTAAAATATTAAAAACATCATGTTTTGACCTTATTGAGTTATTAAAATGTATGAACCAAAAGTTCTAATGTAATTTTCAGGTTTAACCCAACCATCCTTCTCTATCCAAACTCCTATATTGAATAGCCTCGCCAATGTGATGGCTTTCAACAGTTTCAGAACCTTCAAGGTCCGCAATGGTACGTGAAACCTTTAAAATACGGTCATATGCCCTTGCCGAAAGATTGAGTCTATCCATTGCATTTTTCAACAATTCGCGAGATTCATGGTTCAAAACACAAAATTCCTTTATCTGTTTGGAAGACATTTGGGCATTGTAATGGATATTATCTAGGTTAGAAAAACGTGTAGTCTGCAATTCACGGGCAGACATTACCCTATTTCTAATTTCTCTGGAACTCTCTGCAGGCCTATCTTCAGAAAGTTTTTCAAAAGGTACAGGTGTGACTTCTATATGGATATCAATTCTATCCAATAAAGGTCCTGATATTTTTGAAAGGTACCGTTGCATTTCTGCAGGTGAAGACATTACTGGGGCTTTAGGATCATTAAAATAACCTCCAGGACTGGGATTCATACTAGCCACAAGCATAAATGAAGAAGGATAGGTTACGGTAAATTTTGCTCGAGATATTGTTACTTCACGGTCCTCCAATGGCTGCCGCATAACCTCCAATACGGTGCGTTTAAATTCGGGCAGTTCATCCAAAAACAACACACCATTGTGCGCCAATGAAATTTCCCCCGGTTGAGGAAATGTTCCGCCCCCAACTAATGCTACGTCTGAAATTGTATGGTGTGGGCTTCTAAAAGGCCTCTGTGCCATTAAACCGGTATGCTGTTTAACTTTCCCCACAACCGAATGTATTTTAGTGGTTTCAAGGGCTTCATGCAAGGTCATTGGTGGTAAAATACTGGGTAATCGTTTTGCCAACATGGTTTTTCCCGCTCCTGGCGGTCCAATCAAAATGATATTATGACCGCCAGCAGCAGCAATTTCCATACACCTTTTAATGCCTTCCTGCCCTTTAACATCTGCAAAATCATGCTCTGGGAATTCAATATTTTTGAAATATTCGGTTCGCGTATCAATTACCGTTGGTTCTATAGATTTTTTACCATTAAAAAATTCGAGAACCTCCATAATATTATTAACACCATAAATAACCAAATCTTTAACAATAGCGGCTTCATGGGCATTTTGGGCAGGGAGTATAAATCCTTTGAACCCCTCTTGCCAAGCTTTAATGGCAATGGGCAAAGCTCCCTTTATGGGTTGCAACTGACCATCTAATGACAATTCTCCCATTATTATGTACTTATCTACTTCATCCGCCTTAATTTGATTAGATGCTGATAAAATACCAACCGCCAAGGTTAGGTCGTAAGCACTACCCTCTTTACGAAGATCGGCTGGCGACATGTTTATTATTATTTTTTTTCCAGGGATTTTATAGCCATTATTCTGTAATGCGGCTGCAATTCTATAATTGCTTTCTTTAATGGCATTATCCGGAAGACCTACCAAATGGTAACCAATTCCATTATCAATATTTACTTCGACCGTAACAGTAGTAGCTTCAACGCCAAATACAGCGCTTCCGTAGACTTTCTTTAGCATGGGGATAAATTTGCACTAATGTAATGAAAGCCAACAGGTTTTAAAAAACAAAACGCGATGGAGCAATAAATAATTAATTATGTTAAATTGGCAGTAGTTCTTATTATATGAAACGAAACAAACTATTCGGTTTAATACTCGGTCCACTTGCCTTTATTCTCATTCAACTGTTTTTTCATCCAGATGGCTTAAGCGATCAGGGAAGATCGGTTTTAGCCTCTGCTATTTGGATAGCCATTTGGTGGGTTACAGAAGCAATCCCTATTGCCGCGACGGCTTTACTACCAATTGTTTTATTTCCATTAACTGGCGGCATGAGTTTAGCCGAAACCACCCCGGCATATGGCCATAAGTATGTATTTCTTTATTTAGGAGGATTTATAATAGCCTTGGCCATAGAAAAATGGCAGCTACATAAGCGAATCGCATTAAATATCATCAATTTCGTAGGAACGAATGTTAGAAAGATCATTTTAGGATTTATGCTCGCAACTGCCTTTTTATCAATGTGGATTTCTAATACTGCTACCTCCGTAATGATGCTTCCTATTGGAATGGCTATCATAGATCAGCTGAAGGACAACCCTAATACAATAGCCAATGAGAATAAAATTTTCGGGAAAGCCTTAATGCTTGCAATTGCCTACAGCGCCTCCATTGGTGGGATTGCAACTTTAATTGGCACACCTCCTAACTTAGTATTAGCTGGTGTTGTAAATGAACTGTATGGATATGAAATAACATTTACCCAATGGTTTATGTTTGGCTTTCCAATTTCGTGTATTCTTTTAGCAATTTGCTGGGTGTATATAACCCGATTTGCTTTTAGTTTTAAACAAAATGCCTTCCCTGGAGGAAAAGAAGAAATAAAATCGCAATTAAGGAGCCTAGGACAGGTGAGCTATGAAGAAAAGGTTGTAGGGATTGTTTTCGGACTAGCCGCTTTTAGCTGGATTAGCCGTTCGTTTCTTCTTCAAAAGATGTTTCCAGCATTGGACGACACAATAATTGCCATATTATTTTCTCTAATTCTTTTTATTCTACCGAGCAAAAACCAAAGAGGGGCACTTATGAAATGGAATGAAGCGGTTAAACTCCCATGGGGAATTATATTGCTTTTTGGAGGTGGAATGACTTTAGCTAATGGATTTGAAGAAAGTGGATTGGCATTATTTATTGGCGAAAAAATGGCAGGTTTATCAGGTTTGTCAACCTTCCTTATCATATTAATTATTGTAGCTTCAGTAAATTTCTTAACCGAAATCACTTCTAACTTGGCCACAACCGCTATGTTATTACCTGTACTTGCTCCTATGGCATTGTCAATAGACATGCACCCATTTGCATTGATGACTGCAGTAGCGGTTGCTGCAAGTTGCGCATTTATGCTTCCGGTTGCAACACCTCCTAATGCCGTAGTTTTTGGTTCTGGTTATTTAAAAATACCCGACATGGCAAGAAAGGGATTTATAATGAATGTTATTTCAATTTTCCTTCTTTCTTTATTCGTTTACTTTCTCCTTCCAGCGGTCTGGGATATTGTGATAGAAGAGTTTCCAAAAGATCTCATTAGATAACATCAATATTTGGAAAAAAAATCTGCGCTTCTAATTTCTGTATAATAATTCCTCTTACCATAAAAACCGACATGGCCACCATAATTTGGCATTTCTAAAAACAAATTAGGGTTTTCTTTTGCGTCTTTTACTGGGTAACATTCATGGGATAGAAAACTATCGTTGAGCGCATTTATTAAAAGGGTCGGTCTATCGATATTCCCTAGAAAATTTAAGGAACTACTTTGTTCATAATAATGAAAGGCATCTTCAAAACCATGTGCCTTTGAGGTGTAAGCATGGTCGAAATCGATAAGATTTCTTATTTTATTAATTTCCTTCACACTTATTTTATCGGGAAATTGCAGTTGTTTTTGCCTTAGTTTTTTCAATAAGTAGTATTTAAAATTTACTGCATAAGGGAAATTTTTAAACTTAACTATTTCCTTAGCAGAACCAGCCAAATAACAAGGAACTGATATTACCGATGCTGCCTTTATTGCTGCGTGAATATCAGACCTTTCTCCTAAATATTTCAGAATAACATTACCGCCTAAACTGAACCCATTTAAATAAATGGCCTCATATGAATATTGGGAATTTATCATTTCCAAAACTTCATGAAGATCGGAGGTAGCACCGCTATGATATGAAGAATATTTTATGTTTGGTTCTCCCGAGCAACCTCGAAAATTAACCCTGACTACGTCATAACCATGTTCATAAAACTTATTCGATGCACCTAAAACATAAGACCTTTTAGAATCACCTTCTAAACCATGGAGAATAACCACTAACTTGGTTGATTCTTTTTTGGCAAATGCCCAATCTAAATCGATGAAATCACCATCTGACAATGCTAGGCGCTGTCGTTTTAGTTTATTGGATTTCAATTTCACCCTCCTTATTATTCCGGAGTAAATTGTTGCAACATACCCATTTCGCATATAAAATGGGGGTTTATACGAACTTTGAATTATTGGCATTATGGATGATGAAGTGGTGTAAATTCAAATTTTTCTCCATCAAACAAACCTAAATCACTTAATTTTAATGAGGGGATTACCAGTAATCCCATAAAGGATAAAGTCATAAATGGAGAAGTTAATTTACTACCCAAGTTTTTAGCTAGCTTATCTAATTGGCTATATTTTTTCGCCACTTCCTTACAAGGCTTATCACTCATTATGCCTCCTATTGGCAATGGAAGCAAATCTATTTTCCCTTTTTCAGCCACTGCTATCCCACCCTTTTCAGAAATAATAGCATTAACTGCCTCACACATATCATCAGGGTTCGCGCCAACCACAATGATATTATGCGAATCATGAGCCACTGAAGAGGCAATTGCTCCTTTTTTCAATCCGAAATTCTTAATAAAACCAGTAGAGATTGGTGCATCTTTATACCGATTAATGACAGCGATTTTGAGTATATCATTCTCCAAATCACATTCTAGCGAATGACCATTACGAGGTAACGAAAATACGTCCGTTGTTGTTATCAATTCACCATCTTTTGCAACGATAACCTTAGAATTTGAATTATAGGCCAGAGTATCAAAATCTCTAGGCTGTTTATAGGAACAACTAAAATTGTTTATAATCGTAGGATGGTCGGAGGTAAAATTGATGCGATTATTTTCAAAAACTAATTCACCTTCTATATAAGTTTTTACAGTTTTAAATGTCTTCAAATCTTCTAAAACAACAAAATCGGCACTATCACCCAATTGCAATTTTCCTACATTCAAATTATAATGATCAACAGGATTTATACAAGCCATTTGTAAGACCTTATAAATATCTTCACCTTGGGCAACCGATCTAGCACATAATTGATTAATGTGACCCTCTAGCAAATCATCAGGATGTTTATCATCGCTACAGAACATGAGATGGTCATAATAATCATCAATTAATGCTGACAAGGCATTAAAATTTTTTGCCGCGCTTCCCTCCCTGATCAAAATTTTCATACCTAAGCTCAGTTTTTCTAAAGCTTCTTGGGTGGTAAAACATTCGTGATCTGTGCTAATTCCAGCCTCTATATATGCCTTAAGATCTTCTCCTGTAACACTAGGTGCATGGCCGTCAATTTTTTTATTAAATTCTTTAGCGTATTGAAGTTTCTTATGGATATCCTCATCTTTAAAAATCACTCCAGGATAATTCATCATTTCAGCCAGGTAGTAAATATCCTTGTGTGACAACAATTCCTTTATACCATCAGAATTTATAGTTGCGCCAGCAGTTTCAAAGGTAGTGGCCGGAACGCAAGAAGGAGCACCGAAAAAAAACTTTAAGGGAACCTTTTTACCATCCTCAATCATGTATTTTACACCTTCCACCCCTAAAACGTTGGCAATTTCATGTGGATCCGATACTGTTGCAACGGTACCGTGTGTCACGGCAATTTTTGCAAATTGTGAAGGAACCAACATTGAGCTTTCTATATGAACATGAGCGTCTATAAATCCAGGAACTATAAAACCTTTTTCATCATGGTCTTCTTCATAGATTTTGGAAATCTTTTCACCAAGAATCTCAATGGCTCCTTTAAATTGACGGCGATTCAGAATATCCACTATGACACCTTTTATTATCATCTTACTTATTTTGAATCAATTGAATCTTAAGTATTCGTTTCGTTTGATCGGTTATCTTAAAACGATCGTCCATCCTATCTCCAACCAGCCAAACCACGTCATCACCAGAGCATAATATCCACAATCCTTCTTTTTTAATTAAAGGCCATTTTTCATCCTTAAGGAACTTACTTACCTTTTTCTTACCCCTCATTCCAATAGGATAGAAAAAATCACCGTCCTGCCATTTTCTTAATGTAAGAGGTAACTGAATTTTATCAACATCAATAAATATGATGGGCTCATCTAATTCTTCCCAATTTTCAACTTCTGCAAACATCAATTTTCCCTCTCCAAAAGCTACTGGATCTAAAGATTCAACACTTATAGTATCTTCCGTTTCATTGGCACCTTGTCTCATTAAGATTAGGGTTTCCCTATCCTTTAATAAGCGGTAATCTGAAGAAAACACCTGTTTGCCTGGTTGACTTGTTAGAAGGTTTTCTATATCATTCCATGATGTAAAACCATATTCCTTCAATAATTGGTAGAGGTAGGCTTTAGGATTATTTAATTCTTCCAACTTAGGGATATTATATACAATTTTTGAATCGTCGATTTCTTCTATAACCGATTCCGAAACATCATTCATTCTGTCCTCTACAATTTCCCTTATTTCTAACAATTGCCGTTGGGTTGTAAGGAAGTTTTTCAGAAGATTTGAGTTGATGCTTTTTAAGGTTGGAATGACATCGTGACGCAGTTTATTACGCAGATATTTTGTTTCTGCATTACTACTATCATCCCTCCATTTTAAATGGTTTTCAATAGCATACACTTCAATATCTTCACGGCTAAAAGCTAATAATGGACGCACAATATTTTCGTTAATCTCAGGAATGCCTGTAAGTCCTTCCAGGCCTGTTCCTCTTGAAAAATTGATTAAAAAGGTTTCAAGGCTATCGTCTGCATGGTGAGCGGTTAATATATAATCGAATTGTAACTGATTCGCCAATTCTTGAAACCAATTATAACGCAAATTTCTAGCAGCCACCTGGGTTGAGAGTTTATTTTCGCTAGCATACCCCTTAGTATCAAACCTTTGGGAGAAGACTTCTAATCCTAATTGATCACCAAAACGATTTACGAAATCTTCATCAACATCACTTTCTTTTCCACGGAGACAAAAATTGCAATGTGCCAAGGAAACATCGAGTCCAATTTTTGTACACAAATGGGTAAGGGTTATGCTATCAACACCTCCAGAAACAGTCACTAAACATCTTGATTCCAGAATAAAAGGGAAACGGTTTTTTATATGTGAATGGAATGTTTCTAGCATTCCTAAATATACCATTTCTTAATATTTTAAAAGAAGACCAATTTATTTTTCTAAGATCGCCCTCATTGCCTTAGCCTTCACCAAGCACTCTTCATATTCCTTAAAGGGATCACTAGCCGCAGTTATTGCACTACCTACCGAAAATGACAAGTATTTATTGTTTTTATTATAGAGAATACTTCGTATTACCACATTAAAATCTAAATCTCCATCGGCTTTGATATAACCGATAGCCCCAGAATAAACTCCCCTCTTTGTCTCTTCCAATTCTTCAATAATTTTCATAGCAGAAATTTTTGGTGCACCGGTCATACTTCCCATAGGGAAGGTGGATTCAATAATATCTATTGGATCTATAGTATTGGGAACTTTAGATGTGACAGTAGAAATTAACTGATGAACCTGCTTAAAGGAATAAACTTCACATAATTCTTCTACCTGAACCGTTCCTTTTATAGCCGTATGAGCTAAATCATTCCTAACCAAATCTACAATCATTATATTTTCGCTCAATTCTTTAGGGTTTGTTTTTAAATTCATCTGTAGTTGGATATCCTCATTTTCGTTAGCAGATCGAGGAGCAGTACCCTTAATTGGCTGAGAAATTACTTTTTCACCAATTTTCTTAAGATAGCGTTCAGGGGAAGCCGATATTACGAATTTGTCTTTTACTTTTAAAAAAGAAGCGAATGGTGTTTTTGAAATATCATTTAATGAAAAATAAGCATGAACAGCATCTAATTCTACCCCATCTGAGTAAAATTCCTGACAAAAATTAGCCTCGTAAATATCACCTCTATGAATATGCGCCAACATGCTTTCAACCTTTTGAAGATATGAATCTTTATGAATGCGTAATTTTATTTTAATCTGCTCATCTAAGCAAAAGCTGGGTATGACAGTTTGTAAAATTGAATTAAAATCATGGGTTATATCTGTATCATGGACGGTTAAATATTGAAATTCTATTTGTTCCTTCGAAAGGAAAATCAATTTCTTTGGTTGGAAAAAAAAGATATCGGGGAAATTAAGTCCATCATAATTATCAGAAACCAAATTTTCAATATCATTTTTCAGATCATAACCTAAATATCCTATAATGAAGTCATTAACCTCTTTCCTGAAATTTCTTAGCTTATTAAAAGCCTCCTTAAAGTCACCGCTAAATATGGTGTTTGCCCCAACAGCCAATATTGCTTCATAACTACTATAAGGTTGCTGGTATTGGTTGGAATCTAACAAAACACAAAAATCATCCCCGGCTCCCCAATAGAGCAACTTTTGCTTTATTGTTTCAGGCTGCTCAATTTTAAAAGTTTTACTTATTCTCAAGGTTGAAAATTGAATGATTTAAAAGTATTAAGATTATATCATTTGAAGAAGAAGATTTTTAGACGACCCGAATACAATCATTTAAAAATTCCTTTAAAAAATTGAATTTCAACCTACTAATGAGTACTAGTTAGGATTTTTTATAACTTTAATACTTCAATCTAACAGCCTTATGAAATTATATCCCCTATTCGCCTTTTTGGCAATTATCCTTATTTCTTGTAAATCTAATGAAAAGGAAAGCCAACCAACAATTGAAACCCCTCCTGAACCCTCGCTAGGTTGTGTTCCAGCGGTTACCGATGCCGAGTGGTATAAAATTGATAATAAGGCGCCATTATTAGATGGTATGGACGTTATCGAATATCCCATCACCACCAATGATACTTTAGCCCAGGCATATTTTAATCAAGGTTTGGCGTTGGCGTATGGCTTTAATCATGCAGAAGCAGCACGTTCTTTTTATTATGCCACAAAATTAGACCCTGAATGTTCAATGTGTTTTTTCGGTTACGCCTATGTTCTAGGACCTAATTATAATGCCGGGATGGAAGAAGACAATTATGAACGTGCCTATGAAGCAATTCAAAAAGCGAAATCTTTAGGTAAAAATGCAACCAAAAAAGAGCAGGAATTTATAAATGCCTTAGCCGTGAGGTATGTGGCCGAACCTCCTGAAGATAGAATGTATTTAGACGTTAATTATTCTAAGGCCATGAAAGATTTATTTAACCAATACCCAGATGATTCGGAGATTAGTACGTTATATGCTGAATCGATTATGAATTTACATCCTTGGGATTTGTATGACAAAGATGGATTAGCTAAGGAATGGACACCAGAAATTGTTGAACTTTTGGAAAGATTAATCACAATGAATCCAAATCATCCCGGGGCACATCATTTTTATATACATGCCACAGAAGCTTCCAATGAACCCGAATTGGCCAATGAGTCGGCTAAAGTTTTTGACGATGGCTTAGTTCCAGGCTCTGGTCATTTACTCCACATGCCTTCCCATACCTACATAAGAACAGGCGAATACCATAAGGGAACTGTATCTAATATTGCAGCTGTTAAAGCAGATAGTACCTATGTAACCCTTTGTCATGCCCAAGGAGCCTACCCTCTTGCCTATTATCCACACAATTATCACTTTATGGCGGCAACAGCGACCTTAGAAGGAAATAAAAAATATGCCATACTTGGCGCAAAGAAAGTTTCTGATCATGTTCATCCAACAATCATGCAAGACCCTCGCTGGGGTACTCTCCAACATTATTATACAATTCCTTATTATGTTGCAGTAAAATTCGGTCAATGGGATTCTATTCTAAAAATGGACATGCCCAGTTATAATTTGCCATATCCATTAGCCATAAAATCTTATGCGGAAGGAATGGCATACCTCAAAACAGGTAATTTGGAAATGGCGGAAAAGAAATTAGCTGACATAGATTCTATCTCAGGGTTGGCAGAACTAAAGGATATAACAGTATGGGAAATAAATAATGTGTCTGATCTTGTGAACATTTCCAAAAAGGTATTGAAAGCTGAAATTTTGGCAAGTGGAGGAAAATTTGAAGAAAGTATATCCTTATTTATGGAAGCTATTTCAATGGAAGACACCTTAAATTACAACGAACCTCCAGATTGGTTTTTTTCAGTAAGACATCATTTGGGAGCCATTCAACTTAAAGCCAGTAAGTTTAAAGAAGCGATTAAAACCTACAATGAGGACCTTGCAATTTATCCAAAAAACGGTTGGGCATTAGTAGGTCTTAAAAATGCCTACGAACATTTGGGAAAAATACAAGAGAAAGAAAAAGTGGAAGCTCAATTAAAGGAGGCCTTTGCATTTGCAGATACCCCAATTGAAGCTTCCACCTTTTGATATGTTGGGTTAGATATGAAGCGCTCTATCTTCGGTCGCCGCTAATGCGGCTTCCTTAATAGCCTCAGCAAATGTTGGGTGGGCATGTGACATGCGCGCAATATCTTCTGCACTAGCCCTATATTCCATAGCTACCACAGCCTCGGCAATCAAATCTGCTGCTCTTGCACCAATCATATGCACTCCTAAAATTTCATCAGTTTTTTCGTCTGCCAATATCTTGATGAATCCATCCAAATCCATACTGGCTCTACTTCTTCCCAACGCACGCATCGGGAATTGGCCTGTTTTAAAAACAATGCCTTTTTCCTTAAGCTGTTCTTCAGTTTGTCCGACAAAAGCAACCTCTGGCCAGGTATAAACTACCCCAGGGATTAAATTATAATCTATATGAGGCTTTTGTCCCGCTATGATTTCTGCAACCAAAACACCTTCTTCGGAGGCTTTATGTGCTAACATTGCTCCCTTTACAACATCACCAATCGCATAAATATTAGAGGCAGATGTTTGGAGGTGACTATTTACTTCAATTCGGCCTCTATCGTCTAATTTCACACCAGCTGCTTCAACATTTAATCCATCTGTATATGGACGTCTTCCAACAGAAACTAGGCAATAGTCCCCCTTAAATTCAACCTCTTCTCCTTTCTTGTTATCTGCCTTTACAACTACTTCATCACCCTTGCGATCAACAGATTTTACTTTATGTGATACATTAAGAGCAAACTTCTGTTTTTTAAGAACCTTGGTTAATTCTTTAGAAAGTCCTGCATCCATAGTTGGAATAATACGATCCATGTATTCAACAACTGTAACGTCAGAACCCAATCTTTTATATACCTGCCCTAATTCTAGACCAATTACACCTCCACCAATTACCAATAAATGTTTAGGTATCTCCTTTAGATTCAAGGCTTCCGTGGAAGTAATTATGCGTTCCTTATCTATTTTGATAAAAGGTAAGCTAGATGGCTTACTACCAGTGGCTATTATTACCTTTTTAGCTTCAATTTCTTCCTTCTCCTCTCCATTGATAATAATATGAGTTGCATCTTTAAAAGAACCTACACCTCGGTAAACATCAATTTTATTTTTATTCATCAAGAAATCGATACCAGAGGTTGTTTGATCAACAACAGCTTGTTTCCGTGCAATCATCTTTTCAAGATTCACCTTTACCTCACCAGGGATTTCAATACCATGCTCATCAAAATGACGAACAGCATCTTCATAATGGTGTGAAGAGTCTAATAATGCTTTACTAGGAATACATCCCACATTCAAACAAGTTCCCCCAAGTGTATTGTATTTCTCTATTATGGCAGTTTTCATACCAAGTTGTGAGCATCTAATTGCTGCAACATAACCACCAGGTCCTGAGCCAATAACGGCTACATCATATGATTTCATAAATGAAGTATTCTAAATTTAAATTTCACCCGCAATTGGGCCTTAAAAATTACACGCAAAAATACGAATGTTTATTGGTAGGACAAGACCAATTTCCACCTATCGAGCAGCTTTCGAAAGATTTTCTATACTGAAAAGCCCATCAATTTTCCGAGCCCTACGATGATTACCCAACCGCCATAAAATATATGTTCTACTGCGACCAAAAAAGTTGAGCGGTATTTTTTATAGGTAAGAGCAAATAAAACACCACCAATAAATGTGACTAATAAAACCAAAAAGTTTTTAAAAAGTAAATGAGCAAGTGAGAATAATATTGCGTTAATAAGAATCATATAATTTGAATCCTTAAAATATCGTTCATAACGATTAAAGAAAAATGTTCTAAATAAAATTTCTTGAGGGTAGGCCGAAAAGATTGCGTATAAACTTAAAATCAGTAATAGACTCAAAGTATTATTAAGTGCCAAATCGAACAATAAGTTGGGGCCGATAAGATATACATAGAGTACGGTAATGGGAATTATAACCCCTAATTTAATAATGGTTTCCTTAAAGAATAAAAACCACCTTACCCTGGGAGATAATTTAATCTTAATTTTTTCAATGCGAAAAAGAATAAAACAAACGTAGAGAAAACCGATTACACCAATACTTATTTTAAGCCAGAATGGGTAAGAAAATGCAAAACTGATAGGTATAAGGAGAAAAATAATGATAAATTCGGCAAGTTTATAGAGTTTAGAATTCATCTCTACAATGGAATAACTGTACTTTGTTTAACCTCATTTATAACGAAAGAACTATGTGTGCTCGCTATATGATTAATAGCGGTTAGTTTGTTAATCATAAAGGCACGAAACTCATGCATATCTTTTACCAAGACTTTTAACAAATAGTCATAATTTCCACTCGTATGATAGCACTCGAGCACCTCAGGGAGTTTAGAAATTTCATTTTCAAAAGTTACAACATTATTCTGGGAATGCTGCAGCAACTTTATCTGACAAAAAACTACAAAATCCCTATTCACCGACTGGGGATCTAGAAGAGCTACATATTTCTTTAAAACGCCATCGTTTTCTAGCTTTCGAATCCTTTCAAAAACTGCTGTGATTGAAAGCCCTAATTTTAAGGAAAGCTGTTTGTTAGTTTGTTTAGCATTTCTTTGAAGTTCATTCAAAAGCTTAAAATCCAAAGCGTCCATACCTAAAATTTTTCTCAATTTACAATCTTTAAAGCATATCAAAAAAATATTTTTTTAATAAATATCATATTATTAGAATATTATTCTATATATAATGTATATGATTGTTTTTAATTCTTAATTTATGGAAATTTGTGTAAAATAATTCCATTATGAAATCAAATAAAGCAGCCAATAACATTCAAGATTTACAATATTTTGGAGAATTCGGAGGAGTTAACCCTTCAATATCCGATTCATCAACCTATACCTTTTTATCAGCAAAAACAATGTTCGATACTTTCGAAGGAAATGCCGACGGTTGTTATCTATACTCAAGACATTCTTCCCCTTCAAATTTATATCTGGGTAAAGCTTTAGCTGCAATGGAAGGTACTGAAGCCGCCACAGTAACTGCCTCCGGAATGGGGGCCATCACCGCAGCAATAATGCAAATTTGCCAACAAGGTGATCATCTGGTGTGCAGTAGAACCATTTATGGGGGAACCTATGCTTACCTCAAAAATTTCCTTCCGAAATTTGGAGTAAAGACAACATTTGTAGATATAACCGACTTGAATGCAGTTGAACATGCCATAACTGACAAAACCAAATTAATTTATTGTGAATCTGTTAGTAATCCATTATTAGAAGTTGCTGATTTGAGAAGCCTTTCATCAATTTCAAAAAATAGTGGCCTTAAATTAATGGTAGACAACACTTTTTCACCCCTTTCCATTAACCCTGGAAATTTTGGGGCAGATGTTATCATACACAGCCTAACTAAATTTATTAATGGTACTTCAGATACAGTTGCTGGGGTCATCTGTGGCACAAGAGAGTTTATTGATGAATTAAGAAATGTTAATGACGGTGCATGCATGCTACTTGGATCCACAATGGATAGTTTGAGGTCCGCTTCGGTTTTGAAAAATTTAAGGACTCTACACATCAGAATGATACAGCACAGCAAAAATGCCTCATACTTGGCAGAAAAATTTGAATCTTTAGGTTTAAAGACAGTTTATCCAGGATTGAAAAGTCACCCATCACACGATTTATTCAAATCTTTAATGAATACAGAATATGGTTTTGGAGGCATGTTAACAATCGATGTCGGATCTATTGAAAAGGCAAATGAGCTTATGGAACTCATGCAAGAACGCAACCTAGGATACCTAGCCGTAAGTCTCGGTTTTTACAAAACATTATTTAGTGCGCCCGGCACCTCTACTTCTTCTGAAATACCCTTAGAGGAACAAAAATCAATGGGACTGAGTGATGGATTAATACGCTTTTCAATTGGCTTGGATGCTGATATTGAACGCACATACAAAACAATGAAAAAATGCATGCTAGATTTGAATATTCTTGAACCGGTAAATTCTTTATAAATATAATTTGATTTTCAATTGGTTATCCCGGTATAGTGAAAGCACTGAAGTCTTTCATTTGCACAAGCCTGTGTAAAATTGTAACATTACAATTCTAAACATTTAAACCGCTTAGATGGAAAGCCAAGACATCAAACCAAGACATCCTGAAGACGAACACATTGTAGAGAATAAAGAATTAAATATTTGGGAAGCTCTGATCCCAGTATTTGCTCTAATTGCAATGTTATTTTATAATGTTTTCTTCGTTTACGGCGATGATGCCTTGGGAGGCAGTAACCAATTTATTTTATTGTTAGGTGCGGCGGTTGCTGCAATTGTTGGCTTTTTTAATAAAGTTTCTTATGAGCAAATGCTTGAAGAAGTGGCAGAAAATATAAAGTCCACTTCTGGCGCCATATTAATCTTATTAATGGTTGGGGCTCTAGCCGGAACTTGGTTGATAAGCGGAATCATTCCTTCGATGATTTATTATGGCTTACAAATTTTAAATCCAACTATATTTTTGGCAGCCTGCGTTGTTATTTGTGCCATTATTTCTATTGCAACCGGAAGTAGCTGGACCACTTCTGCAACTGTCGGTATTGCATTAATAGGTATAGGTAATACACTAGGGATATCTGCCGGCATGACGGCTGGGGCTGTACTATCTGGAGCTTATTTCGGGGATAAGATGTCTCCTTTAAGCGATACGACTAATTTAGCCCCTGCTATGGCAGGAGCCGGACTATTTGAACATATTAGATATATGTCTTTAACTACAGTTCCAACTATAGCGGTTACATTAATCGTTTTTATAATTATCGGTTTAAATTTAGATGTGCAGGGTACAGCCAATATCTCGGATAAATTAGCAGCAATTGATGGTTCTTTTAATATTTCACCATGGCTATTTTTAGTACCTATAGCAGTTATTTTAATGATTATTAAAAAAACTTCTCCCCTTATAGCTCTTTTGATAGGAACTTTGTTAGGGGGGGTCGCAGCTCTTATCGCACAGCCTGAAATTGTAACTAGTATTTCAGGAGAGGAAGCTTTAACCTTTAATTCAGCATACAAAGGAATCATGGATGCCATTACTGTTGGCGGTTCAGTCGAAACCAGCAGTGCCGAATTAAATGATTTATTTAGTTCTTCCGGAATGGAAGGAATGCTTGGTACAATTTGGCTAATTATTTGCGCCATGGTTTTTGGCGGTGTTATGGACGCAATCGGTGCTTTAGCAAGAATTAGCAAGGCATTACTAAGCTTAGCTTCTTCAACATTTGGACTTTTCGCAAGTACCGTAGCTAGTTGTTTAGCACTTAATGCAACAGCCTCTGATCAATATTTAGCGATTGTAGTGCCCGGCAAAATGTTTAAAAAAGCATATGATGACAAAGGGTTGGCACCTGTTAATCTCAGTAGAACATTGGAGGATTCGGGTACTGTAACTTCAACCCTAGTCCCATGGAATACCTGTGGAGCATATCAAAGCGGAGTATTGGGGGTTAGTGTTGCTGATTATTTTATTTATGCAATTTTTAACTGGTTAAGCCCATTTATGACATTAACCTTTGCTGCATTTAGAATAAAAATTAAACAAGTGACAAATTCATTTGGATCTAAAGTTGCCTAAATTGAGAATTCGTCAATTTAAACCAATTGATATTTTAAATATGTAAAATAGAGGGGGTTAATTTTTAGTCTATAAGGAAATTCTATAAATGAATAAAAGAATGGAATAATGGGCTACAATTTTAATTACTTAAAACCGTTATTTTTGTTCGAACCCTAAGAGGTTAATGGCTAATTCAAATTTAAATCCAACGACATTTCGACCCAAATGTACTGTTGTGAACAAAAAAAGCTACCATTTTGGTAGCTTTTTTTATGAAACTAAGTTCACTATTTCTTTAAATCCTTTAGATAGGGCGTAATCTTTTGCCGTCATACCCTTTGCATCAACCAAATTCTTTTTGGCTCCATTATCAACCAAAAATTTCGTCATTTCGACTTGATTAAATGAGGCTGCAAAAATAAGAGCTGTAAAACCTATTGAGTTTTTTGGATTTAGATCTGCGCCATTATAAATTAATTTTTTTGCAACATCTATATTCCCTTTAAATGCCACGCCCATTAATGCGGTATTTCCCGCAGCATCCGTATTATTAACATTAGCCCCATGCTTGAGCAAAACATCCAGTACATCAGGAAAATTAAAATAGGTTGCTAAAATTAAGGGAGTTGAACCTCTTTGATCCTTGAGATTTATGTATTCTGGATTCTGCTGCAATATATCGTCTACCAATTCGGAATTGCCTTGCTTTAAGGCATCAAAAAACTGAGAGGAATTACACATTTGAAATATGGATTTATAAATTATATCTTAAAGGCAAAATTAATTTTAATCCATCTTATTTCTACGATTATTGAATGGATTCAAGCTATAGTTTAATAAATGAATCAAATAAAAAAGTCTCGATGGGAACGAGACTTTTTTTTCACTGTAATCTAACCAACCTATCAATCAATTCCATGAGGAACGAGAGAATTTCTCTTTGTTTAGTGGAAACAAATTTGTTTAACTAAATTACAAAAAAATTAAACATAAGAAACAATTTTGCTAAATTTTAACGTTTATAAAAAACCAATTAAAATTTGTCAATAGAAATTTCGTAACTTAACTTTAAATATTAGATCATGGATCATACCGAATTTATAAAAGTTTTTTCCGGAAGTTTTATCATTTCACAATTGGTACTGGAGCGTCTTAAAGAGGCCGGTATCGAAGGTATAGTAAAAGACGAATCTGAATCTGGTCGATTAGCAGGTTTTGGTTCTTCCATCCAAGGTTTTCAGGAGATTTATGTACACCAAAGTGAACTAGAAACAGCCAAACCTATCGTGGAAGAAATTAAAAAAGATACCGAAGTTTCCTGAAAATCAGAATTTTAAACTCCCACCGCGTACATCTTGTCACGATGTTCACGTATTTTAGGATCATTCATATATTCATCGAAAGTCATGTAACGGTCTATCACCCCAGAAGGAGTTAGTTCAATAATTCGATTTCCTACTGTTTGGGCGAATTCATGGTCGTGGGTAGTTAACATTACTGTACCCTTGAAATTTTTAAGCGAATTATTGAATGCCGTAATACTCTCTAAATCGAGATGATTGGTAGGCTCGTCCAACATTAATACGTTAGCCCTTAACATCATCATTCTACTTAGCATACATCGAACTTTTTCTCCTCCCGAAAGCACATTCGATTTTTTCAAAGCTTCATCACCACTAAAAAGCATTTTTCCTAGAAAACCACGAATATAAACCTCTTCACGCTCCTCTTCGGTTTTTGCCCATTGACGTAACCAATCCACAAGGGATAATTGATTTTCAAAGAATTGGCTGTTATCTAGCGGCAAATAAGATTGTGTGGTTGTAATTCCCCATTCAAATTTACCAGAATCGGCTTTGAGCTTGCCATTTATAATTTCATAAAAAGCTGTTGTTGCACGACTATCTTTAGAATACACTACAACCTTTTCCCCTTTGTTGAGATTAAGATGAATGTTTTGAAAAAGAATTTCACCATCTAATGTTGAGGAAAGGTTTTCTATATTCAATATTTGATCACCTGCCTCTCTCTCTCTTTCAAAAATAATTGCAGGGTATCTTCTGCTACTTGGTTTAATATCTGAAATATTGAGCTTTTCAATCATTTTCTTCCTACTTGTAGCTTGTTTGGATTTTGCCACATTAGCAGAAAAACGTCGGATAAACTCTTCCAACTCCTTTTTCTTTTCCTCTGCTTTTTTGTTTTGTTGCGCTCTTTGTCTTGCAGCGAGTTGCGAACTTTCATACCAAAAAGTGTAGTTTCCGGAATAATGATTAATCTTTCCAAAATCAATATCTGATATATGTGTACAAACCGCATCTAAAAAATGTCGATCGTGCGATACAACTATAACGCAGTTATCATAATTAGCCAAGAAATTTTCCAACCAAGTAATAGTTTCATAATCTAAATCGTTGGTAGGTTCATCCATAATTAGGACATCTGGATTACCAAATAAAGCTTGGGCCAATAACACCCTAACCTTTTGCTTACCATCTAGATCTGCCATTTGCATGTAATGCAAATCCTCGGTAATACCTAAATTAGAAAGTAGTGCCGCTGCATCGCTATCGGCATTCCATCCATTCATTTCCTCAAACTGCACTTGTAGCTCTCCAATCTTATCAGCATTTTCATCTGAATAATCTGCATACAATGCATCTAATTCGGTCTTAATTTCATGTAGATGGGTATTACCCATTATCACAGTTTCGAGAACAGTATGATCGTCATATAGATTATGGTTCTGTTCTAAAACAGACATACGCTTGCCCGGCTCCAAATGAACATGTCCTGAAGTAGGGTCCATTTTCTTGGAAAGAATTTTAAGGAAGGTGGACTTACCAGCACCATTGGCCCCAATAATGCCATAGCAGTTGCCTTTGGTGAAGGTGGTGTTCACTTCATCAAAAAGAATTCTTTTCCCGAATTGAACTGATAGATTAGATACCGATAACATAGCGTTCTTTTAAAATTTTTGCAAAAGTAGAAAATTCTAACGGTGATAAGAAATTAAGGTATGCACACAACAAGTTTTAACAGCGTATTAACAGCTTGAAAGGGGCATGAAGTCTACATTTGCCACAGTAAAATAGTAGTTGACCCGTACCTAATTATGATGAAATTCTGGACCGGATTCTTAGCAGTCCTGATATTTTATTCTTGTAATTTTTCCGAAAAGGAAGTCTCAAAGACTTATTTCGGCGGCCAGATAATCAATCCCAAAACCGATTATGTGCTGTTTTACCAATTGCTTAATTCTAATTATAAAGTCAAGGACACTTTTAGGTTAGATGCTAACAATAAATTTTTTCACACTTTTGAGAATCTTCCCCCAGGTCTTTATTCTTTTGATCATGGCAATGAATTTCAGAATGTTTATTTAGACCCAAATGACAGTATATGGTTTAGGTTGAATACAAACGATTTTGATGAATCTCTGGTTTTCAGCGGTAACGGTTCTAAAAAGAATAATTATTTATTGAAGCTTTATATGGATCATGAAAATATGCTGAGATCCTTACGGCAGTCCTCCAAAATGGAACCTGAAGATTATTTAAGATTTATAGATTCCATTAGAAAGGAAGAAATTGAAGATTTAAAATCTTTTGTTACAGACAAGCCACAGACTGAAGGTTTCTATGAGATTGCAAAGGCCAATATTGATTTTTCATTTTATAAACACAAAGAATATTATCCTTTTGGACATTATGGATCAAGGGCACTAACCCATTACCAAGATCTTCCCTCAGATTTTTATGCCTATCGTGATTCAATCAACTTTAACGATGAAAAATTGAGTGAGGTTAGGTATTATTTATCGTATTTGGAAGATTATTTTATGAATGCCTCCCTTGAAGAAATTTATCAAAACGAGCACAATCATATTGTTTTTGACCAAAAATCACTTTCATACAATTTAAGGCAATTGGAACTCATTGATAGCATAATTGATCACAAGAATATTAAAAATTACATACTTCAAAAAAAGGCAGTAGATTATATCCGGAATGTTGATGATGACCTCAAAAATATTTCCATTGCCAATAAATATTTTGCTTTAAGCTCTGAGGATCAGACTGTAAAGGATTTAGTGAAACAATTAGTAGATGCCAAAGCCGCACTTAAACCTGGTAATCTCCTTCCTAATGTTGAATTATATAATTTAAATGGGGACAGTGTAAATTTACATGATCTAACTAGAGATAAAATTACATTGATCTATTTTTGGTATGTAGATTTTAAAAGTCAAGGTATCGGTAACCATGACAAAGCCTCTGAAATAAAAGAACAATATCCTGGACTTAATATAGTTTCAATCGATTATAGCAGAGAACCCCTAAATCATTGGCAAAGTCAAATGAAAAATTGGCCCATAAAGCATTTAACCGAAATGAAATTTAAAGATCCTATAAAAGGCAATCTAACCTTGGATGCGGGTCTAAACAAAATTATTTTGGTAAATAAAAAAGGGAAAATTTTAAATTCTAACCTAAGACTTTATTCGAAAGAATTAGCGACAGTTTTAGAACGACTAACTAAAATTAATTAGTTATTACCCTTTTTATAATCCGCCAAAAATTTCTCTAAACCTATGTCGGTAAGTGGATGACTTAATAATCCAGTAATTGAACTTAGTGGACCCGTCATTACATCTGCTCCTAACTTTGCACAATCTATCACATGCATTGTATGTCTAATTGAAGCAGCTAAAATTTGTGTTTCGAAATCGTAGTTATCATAAATATGTCTTATTTCAGAGATAAGATGTAACCCATCTGTTGAAATATCATCTAATCTTCCTAGAAATGGAGAAACATAAGTGGCTCCAGCTTTAGCAGCCAATAACGCCTGTCCTGGAGAAAAAACCAAAGTTACATTAGTTTTTACACCTTTATCAGTGAAGTATTTACATGCTTTTACGCCATCCTTAATCATTGGCAATTTCACAACAATTTGTTCATGTAAATCGGCCAAGGCTTCTCCTTCCCTTATCATTCCCTCAAAATCGGTTGCAATAACCTCAGCAGAAACATCACCATCAACAATTTTACAAATGTTCACATAATGTTTCATGATATTATCGGTACCGGTTATACCTTCCTTTGCCATTAGGGATGGGTTGGTTGTAACACCATCCAAAATTCCCATATCTTGGGCTTCACGTATCTGATCTAAATTAGCGGTATCAATAAAAAACTTCATTTCTTAATAATTTGATTTGTGATTGGAAAATTAACTGTGCAAAATTACAATTATTAGGCACTATTACTCGTAATTTTTTAAAATATATTCATTTATAACTTGTAATGGTTTAATAACATCCTTTCGTATATTCGATCTGGAAGGATGCGCTTCAGTACTATGGAAAACTTTTGTAAAAAAGAGCCTACTTTATAATGAATGTTTGGTTTTTCCGAGGTAATTATCTTTTCAATTTGACGGGCAACTAAAATAGGGTCTTCACCATCATCGACATGTTCATTTATAGACTTTAGTATATTTCCATAAGGCAATTCATAAGGAGAATTTTTTAAAACCGGTGCATGATATCTACCAGCAGCGATGTTGGTAGCAAAATCTCCAGGAGCAAGACTTACAACATTGATATTAAAATCTTTTAATTCCATGCTCAAGGATTCAGTTATAATTTCTAAAGCACCTTTATTGGCGCTATAAATACCCCTATATGGCAATCCCATATAACCTGCCAAGGAAGTAATATTAATTATGGTTCCACCATTATTCTTTCGCATAGACGGCAAAACGGATTTCATAACATTTAAGGGACCAAAAAAATTAGTATTGAAATTCCTTCTGATTTCCTCATCCGGAATTTCCTCAATAGGTCCAGTTATTCCTGCACCTGCATTATTGACAAGAACATCAATTCTTCCCTCCTTCTTTAAAACTTCATCAATACAATTATAAATGGAGGCAACATCATTTACGTCCATTCTTAAAAGAGGAAACACCTCAGTTCCATGTTTTTCTGGTGTACGACTACTCCCATATACCTTATAACCTTTTGTGGTTAAATATATGGCCATCGTTTTACCAATGCCTGATGACGCTCCAGTAATTAAAATAACTTTATCCATGATGCTAACATTATCTAAAATATAGGAAAGTTTTAGAATTTTCAGTCTCGGTATCTTCAAATTACCTAAAAATAGGGCATAAAAAAAGGCAAGCTACCTACATCACACCGCTACGACCGCTTACCTTTGCTGCGTTCCCGCCCTGGAGGATTCAGCAGGAGCTGGTTGTGTAGGACTTGCCGGGTGCAAAGATACAATCTTTTAATAGTTTACCAATGATTTTTCAAACTGAATTTAAATAAATACCTTGGCCAAAAATTGAATATTGCCATGCCCTCGCACAAATTTTTTATCATTACTATTTGCGCTATTTTCATAAATTGCGGCGGAACCGATAATACCAAGTATTTCAGATTAAGCACCAATGGAACAAAAAATACCTTCCAACTTGGTGACACACTGAAATTGAATGTCCAGGTATTAAAGGATAAAAGTCCTTCTGATATTACTTACTTTCTCAATGAAGAGAAAATTAGCCCTAATTACGTTTTAGAAAATGTTCGTTTAGGACAAAATCAAATAAAGGCAATTGTAAATTCAGACGAATCGTCCGAAACTTTAGAAAGTTCCATTACCATTTTAAATAATAAATCCCCCAGGATTCCATCATTTGAAGTGGTTAATGTGTATCCTCACGATATAACTTCCTATACTCAAGGCCTAGAATTCCATCAGGACACTTTGTACGAAAGCACAGGACAATATGGTGAGTCTAAATTGCGTAAACTAAATTTTGAAACTGGTGAGGTTTACAAAGAAATTAAATTGGATGATTCAAAATTTGGTGAGGGATTAACGATTTTAAATAACAAAATTTATCAGTTGACATGGCGTTCTAATATCGGTTATGTATACGACATTAGTACATTCGACAGAATCCAATCGTTCACCTACCACACCAGTAAAGAAGGATGGGGACTATGCAACGACGGTAAAATGCTATACAAATCTGATGGCACCGATAATATTTGGAATCTCAATCCAGTAAATTTAAAGGAAGAAGGTAAAATTGAAGTTTACACCAATAAAGGTAGGATTGAAAGTTTAAATGAACTGGAGTGGGTAAAAGGGAAAATTTACGCCAATATTTACCAAAGGAATGGTGTTGCGGTAATTGATCCAACTAACGGTGCGGTCGAAGCAGTTATCGATTGTTCATCCTTAAAAGAAAAGGTGAGTCAACATCCCAAATTAGACGTTCTTAATGGTATTGCATACCACCCTGTTAGAAATACATTTTTTGTTACAGGAAAGCGTTGGGACAAACTCTTTGAAATACGATTAATAGACAATTAATTAAATGAACGTATTTGAACAGGAAATCAAGGTTACGAAGGAACACTTAGACAGTTTAAATCACGTTAATAATGTTCAATACGTTCAATGGGTACAAGATATGGCTGCCGCACATTGGGTACGACAGTCCAATAAGGAACTTAATGAACAGTATTTTTGGGTATTAATTGACCATCATATCCACTATAAAGGACAAGCGGTTTTAGGTGATGTTGTGACAGCTAAGACTTATGTTGAAAAATCAGAAGGTGTCATCTCTCACAGAGTGGTTGAATTTTATAAAAAGGAAGACATCCTTATCTGTAAAAGTGAAACTCAGTGGTGCCTAATTTCAAGAAGCAACCTTAGGCCAAATCGAATCCCAAATCTCATTGTAGATCTTTTTAGTTAAACTTTCTTAATTCAGCTGTTAAAGGTTGCTAATTAATGAATTAACAGTTAATAAATGATGTTAATTTATTTCACCAACCAATCTTCAAATGAATATAAAATTTCCTGCCGCTATTATTTTCCTACTATCTAATATTGGAATTGCCCAAACAATAAATGGAATCATTTATGACGAAGAAACAACAATTAACGGTGCAAAACTTCAAAATCTAACAACTAACCAATTAACCTATACCAACGACCTTGGGGAATTTGTGTTTTCTGCTAGCCTTAATGACACCTTATTTGTAACCTCTCTTTTTCATGTTTCACAGAAAATAATAATAAGCGAGGATTTAATTGGACAGCCAATCGTAATTGAATTAAAAAAGAAGGTAAATGAACTGGAACAAGCTATGATTCTTGATCGTAGAAATAAGAAATTCAATTCAGAAAATAACACGACAGGGATGGGACAACAATTAGCACTAGATATGAAAAATAATCCACATCTTTATAACACATATGCGAACCAAGGTGTAGATTTTTTATACTTAGCAAAACTTTTTGGTAAATTATTATCAAAGAACAAGTATAAAGCCGATGAAATAAAGATCATTACCTACCAACAATTAGACAGTCTCCTTTCAAATGACAAGATCCTAAATTATAAAAATCTTAAGGAGGGTTTTGATATACCGGAAGCTTACTTTGGCTTATTCACCGATTATTGTATTTCAAAGAATTATAATAATGAACTATTACACAAGGAGAATCGCTTAGTTTTTATCGACTCAATTTATTCCTCAGCCAAACAATTTAAAAAGACTCTCCTCCAAGAGAATAAAAATTGAATTTAGGTTTATAACAAGCTAGGACTATTTCGCAATCATTTCTATTAAAGTTATATTTTTACCTTATAATTAGGTGTATCTCCATTCTATGAAAAACATCCTCTCCTCTATCTTTCTACTTTTTATTCTAATGTTTTGGAGTTCTTGTAGGGATGACCTCGAATTTGAAACTAGCACGGGAGGCCTAAGATTTTCTCGTGATACAATCTATTTGGATACTGTTTTTTCCAATATTGGATCGAGCACTTACAATTTAAAAGTTTACAACTCTTCAAATAAAGATGTTGTTATTCCTAATATATCCTTAGCAAGGGGGCAATCTTCAAACTATAGGTTAAATGTGGATGGAATGGCAGGAAAATCATTCGACAATGTTGAATTGTTGGCGAAAGATAGTTTATACATTTTTGTGGAAACAACAATTGATATTCAAAACGAAGCTAATAATCCAAAAGAGTTTTTGTACACAGATCAAATTGAATTTCATCATTCGAGTGATTTTCAAAAAGTAGAACTGGTTACCTTAGTAAAAGACGCCTACTTTATATATCCAAATAAATCACTTGACCCTTCAACTGGTAATTCCATTGTAGAAACTTTGACTTTTGATGTTGATGGAGATGGTATTGATGATGAAACGGAAGTCCAGGGTAGGTTCCTCAATGACAATGAATTACATTTTACTAATGATAAACCATATGTTATTTATGGTTATGCGGCTGTCGGTAATGGAAAAACCCTGGAGATTGATGCAGGATCGCGTATTCATTTTCACGCAAACTCTGGATTGATTATTACTAAAGGTGCATCATTATGGATTAATGGGGCCTTGAGTATAGACCAAGTCCAACTCGAGAACGAAGTAATTTTTGAAGGAGATCGTTTAGAACCTGAATTTGCAAATACTCCCGGTCAATGGGGTACAATTTGGCTTTTTAATGGCAGCACCAACAATCAAATCAATTACACCACAATAAAAAATGGTGGAATCGGATTATTGGTTGAGGGTAACCAATCTGAAGACTTCAAATTAAATATCGCTAATAGCCAAATATATAATTCTGCTTACTTCGGGTTACTGGGCCGAGCTACCTCCATAAAAGGGGAAAATCTTGTAATCAACAAATCAGGTCAATCCTCGTTTGCTGGATTGGTTGGCGGACATTACGATTTTACGCATTGTACATTTGCAAATTATTGGTCTGATAGTTTCAGACAGTTTCCAGCCGTTTATTTGAACAACTATTTTGCGGATGAGGATGAAAATATAATTACCAACGATTTAAACTCTACACGCTTTAAAAACTGTATTATTTATGGCAATGATAACCCAGAATTAATTTTGGACCCCAAAAGCTCTAGTTCCTTTGATGTAAAATTTTCTGCTTGTTTAATAAAGTTTGATGACCCAAATAATGTATTCTCAGACCCGTGGCATGACTTTGGCAATACCGATTTCTACGAAAACATCTTTTTAAACTTAAATCCCAATTTCAAAAATCCAACGGAAAACCAACTTCAAATTGGTGAAGAAAGTGATGCAAATGGCCATGGTTCGATTGAATTTTCGACACTGGTTCCTTATGATATTTTAGGTAAAACTAGGGTTGATAGCCCGGATTTAGGAGCATATCAACATATTATTTTTATGGATTAATCAGCAATAGTTTAAATCCTTATATTTAACGTAGACTGATTTAAAAGTGTCAATTATGCTTGGACTAATTTTTGAAATCGCTTGTATATGCGCTGGCATTCTGTTGGCTATTACCACACTAGATAGGCTCGACGGAAAAAGCAATTTTTTCAATAAAGTTGCCGAAAAACTTACCCCATTTTCTGCCATTATTGGAATAGTTACAATGATTTTGGGGATTCTGTTTCTACTAAAATTTCATTGTATTTTATTCAGTTTAACAGGTATTGCATGTGGCTTATTGCTTCTACCACAGAGACTCTCCAAAATACCAGGCATTGGTGACTTTTTATTTAAATTATCAAATAGCATACAACCATACAAAGTATTTGTAGGCGATATTGCATTGGTTCTTGGAGTGTTAGGCTTATTTAATTTGAATCCGTTCTGCTAAAAAATTAACCTACAAATAAGGGTCGCTCCCCCATTAATGCATTAACTTTTTCAGCAACCTGCTCAATTTTTGTATCGTTTGTGTGATTACAGATTACCTCATCAATCAGCTCAACTATTAAATCCATATCTGATTCCTTTAATCCACGGGTGGTAACGGCTGCTGTACCAATCCTAATACCAGACGTTACAAATGGTGATTTATCATCAAAAGGCACCATATTTTTGTTTACAGTAATATCTGCTTTTACAAGAGCCTGCTCTGCATCCTTACCAGAAATATCCTTATTTCTAAGGTCAATTAACATCATGTGATTATCGGTTCCATCAGAAATAATATTATAACCTTTGGATACTAAAGCCTCTGCCATTCTATTTGCATTTTTCTTCACCTGAACCACATAATGCATGAAGTCATCTGTTAATGCCTCTCCAAAAGCTATCGCCTTAGCTGCAATTATATGCTCCAATGGGCCACCTTGATTTCCTGGGAAAACAGCTGAATCTAATAATGATGACATTTTTTTGAGGGAACCATTTTTCAATGTTAACCCAAATGGATTGTCAAAATCTTTACCAATCATTATCATACCACCTCTAGGGCCACGCAATGTTTTATGGGTAGTAGTTGTTACAATATGGCAATGGGGAAGAGGATCATTTAAAACTCCCTTTGCTATTAAGCCAGCCGGATGTGAAATGTCGGCCATTAAAATAGCATTAACACTATCAGCAATTTCTCTAAACCTTTTAAAATCAAGATCCCTCGAGTAGGCAGATGCCCCAGCAATAATCAATTGTGGTTTTTCTTTTAAAGCAATTTCTTGAATTTTATCGTAATTGAGTGTCCCTGTTTCCTTCTCAACACCATAAAATACAGGGGAATACAATTTACCAGAAAAATTTACAGGAGAGCCATGGGTAAGATGTCCTCCGTGCGAAAGATCAAAACCTAAAATTTTATCTCCGGGTTGAAGGCAGGCAGCAAATACAGCAGTATTAGCTTGACTTCCAGAATGTGGTTGAACATTAACCCATTCTGCCCCAAACAAAGTTTTTGCCCTTTCAATCGCTATTTGTTCAACTTCGTCCACAACCTCACAACCTCCATAATATCTCTTACCCGGATATCCTTCAGCATATTTATTTGTAAGAACTGATCCCGCAGCTTCCATAACCTGCTGGCTAACGAAGTTTTCTGATGCGATTAATTCTAAACCGTTTAACTGACGTTCTTTTTCAGCGGCAATAAGTTCAAAAATCTGCTCGTCTCTTTGCATAATTTTAGGTTTCAAAAAAATTTTTTCAAAAATAGAAAATACATTGTTTTAATACTTAACAAAATCTATAATGGTAGAATGAAATTATTAGAAGTTATCAACCAAATTTCACATTTTACATTTTAATCCAATTCTTTTAGGAGAATAAAAAAATTTATGTAGGTTTGAAATTATACTTAACTATTAATTAATAACCAAAAACTATGTCTGTATCAGCGAATAATCCTGATAGAACCTCTTGGTTGCATGTGAGTAAAAATTCCGATTTTCCTATACAGAATATTCCGTTTGGGGTATTTCTTACAAGAGATGATATTATAACCATTGGAACCCGCATAGGTGATACCGCTATTGATCTTGGGGCCTTACACCAACTAGGCTATTTTGATGGTATTGCATTAACAGATGATATTTTTCTGCAGGATTCTTTAAACGACTTTATCGCAGATGGTCGAAAAACATGGAGAGCCGTTCGAAATAGAATTGCAGAAATTTTTGATAGCAATAACAAAACGCTAAAAAACAATACTAAACATAAGGAACGTATTCTTTTCAGGTTAGATGAAATTGAAATGCAGTTACCAGTACAGATTGGGGATTATACCGATTTTTACTCAAGTATTGAACATGCTACCAATGTGGGAAGCATGTTTAGGGATCCAGATAACGCCTTATTACCCAACTGGCTTCATATTCCGGTGGGTTATCATGGTCGTAGTTCCTCAATAATTCCTTCCGGAATACCGGTACACCGACCACAAGGACAAATTTTACCTCCTAATAGTGATACTCCAATTTTTTCACCTTCAAAAATGGTGGATTTTGAATTGGAAATGGCTTTCATAACTACTGATGCTAATGATCTTGGTGAACCTATCCCTATCGGGGAGGCCGAGGAATATATTTTCGGCCTGGTAATGTTGAATGATTGGTCTGCAAGAGATATACAAAAATGGGAATATGTGCCCTTAGGCCCATTTTTGGCGAAGAATTTTGCTTCATCAATTTCCCCGTGGATTGTAACTCTGGATGCCCTAGAACCTTTTAGAGTCCCGGGTCCAAAGCCTCTTAAAAAGCAACTTCCTTATCTTCAGTATAAAGGAAGCAAAAGTTACGATATACATTTAGAAGTGGCCATAAGACCTAAATCCGCTAAAGAATTAGTTGTAAGTAAGACGAATTTCAAATATATGTACTGGAATATGTCTCAGCAATTGGCTCATCATACTATTAATGGATGCCCTGTAAATTCAGGCGATATGATGGGAAGTGGAACAATTTCAGGGCCTACCCCGGATTCTTATGGATCTATGCTTGAATTGACTTGGAAAGGTGAAAAACCTATCATTTTAAAGGATGGTAAGCAACGTACATTTATAGAAGATTTCGACACAGTAATTATGAGGGGCCATTGTGAAAAAGATGGAACAAGAATTGGCTTTGGAGAAATCTCCACTCAGTTACTTCCTGTATTCAAAAAGTAATTTCCCAGACAAATTTCTTCTTACAGCCCTTAAGTTTTTAAGGGTTTTTCTTTTGACCTAAATCAACAACAATCATCATAATTTATCACTTAAACGTAAATTTAAGGCATTTTATCGATGTAAAAAGAAATAATTATTATATTAGCTGCATTAATCCAAACCCTCTTGCATTAGTCTGAGGGTTTTTTGTTGTCTATTTGGCATCATATTTGGAATTAACAACAAACTAACCCTAAATCTTAAAATTATGAAACGATTACTACTCCTACTAGTATTTATTTCACTTGTTGTTTCTTGTAGCGGACGCAAACATGTGGAGCGGGCCTTACATAGTGGAAATTACGACCACGCCATCAATGAAGCCTTAGACAAGCTAAAAACAAACAAAAATGCTAGAAGAAAACAAGAATATGTTGCAATGCTTGGAGATGCTTTTATTAAGGCTGAAGAACGCGACCTTGCAGAAATCTCTCACCTAAAAAGAGATGGAAATCCAGAACTATACAGAACGATATATGAGATTTATGCCTCTCTTGACAGACGACAAGATATCATAAAACCAATTTTACCTTTAGAATATAATGGCCAGCCATTAGAGTTAAGGTTTTCCAACTTTGACGGTGAATTAATTGATTATCGAGAAAAAACGGCTGAATATATGTATAATCAAGCTGTTGGCATGCTAAAAAGTAATGACAAAGGGGTAATTCGCGAGGCTTTCAAATTACTGCAATATGTAGATCGAATAAATCCCAACTATAAAAACGTTCGTGCGCATATGGATGAGGCCTATGCCAGAGGAACTGATCATGTGTATGTTAAAATAAGTAATCTCACGGATCAAATGATTCCTGAAAAATTAGAACAAAATTTATTGAATTTTGATTCCTATGGCTTGGATGACTTTTGGACAGCTTTTCACTCTAATACTGATGAAAATTTGGTATATGATTATAATATGGATTTAGAATTACGTAGAATCAATATTGCTCCAGAACAAATCTCCCAAAGAATCGTACTTAGGGAGAAAGAAATTAAAGATGGTTATAGAATAAAAAAAGATAGTTCAGGGAAAGAAATTAAGGTGGATAAATTTGTGAAGGTAAAAGCCGGATTGATAGAATTCAATCAAAATAAAGCGACCCAAATATTGGCTAATGTTAGTTTTTATGACAACAAAACCCAAAACCTAATAAATTCTTTTCCCTTAGAAAGTGAATTCATATTTACTAATACATATGCCAGCTATACTGGCGATAAAAGAGCGCTTACTAGTGAGGATATAAGTCATATCAATAATCGACAAGTTCCATTCCCTTCTAATGAACAAATGGTTTATGATACTGGACAAAACCTTAAACTTAAATTAAAAGATATTATCCGAAACTATCGTGTAGGAATTGCTATGAGATAGAAAAATTAAAAGCCCTTTTTAAAGGGCTTTTTTAATATCATACTTTCAAGGTAAAAATTACTCTCCTCTTACTATCTCTATAACTTCTTTAGGCACTAAACCATGTGCTTCTGTATGTGTTTTTATGACACTCTCAGAGTTGGGAGATTCAGACAGGCAATACACCATACCATTTTTTTCATCAACCCAATAATTAATAAAATTTACATTATTTTCCTCTTGAAATTCAAGATCCTTTTGGTGCGCCTCAGCCACTGCGTCGGCTGTTACGTTTCCGGCTCCCAACTCATGTATATCCAAAAATAATTTAGTTTTGCCCGTTAGGCCTGCTTTCATACCATCCGTTACAAGAACCACATCATTAGGTTCTAAACCATGGGCATGTTTGTGGGTTTCTGTTATTGCATCGGGACTTGGCGATTGTGAAACACAATAAACATTTCCATTTTTTTCATCAACCCAATATTCAATAAATTTTACACCATATTTATCTTGTGTTGCCAAATCTTTGGTATGGGCATCAGCTACGGCCTCCGCTGAAACATTACCTTCACCCAAATGGTGAACATCGATATACATATTTCTTTCTATAGGTTTTTGAGCTACTTCCAATACGGTATCGGGCTCCTCAATCACTATCCCCTCAGTTTCTTTTACTTCCTTGCAAGAAAAATTAAAAATAGTGAGTAGGAGCAATGGAGTTAAAATCTTCATTATTAAAGGTTAAATTGGTTGTTGCTATGAAGTTAATTAAAATTTTGTTCCATCCCAATAAAATAAAGTTGATCAATAAAAATTGGCTTATGCTATTTGTAGGGGCAACTGGGAAATGTCACTATGGGAGGCGTGCATATCTACCTTACCATCCCTAATAATTAATAATTGAGGTGATTCATGCCTGACATGCAATCTATCTGCAACAATCCTAGCCAATTGGCGATTGGCTATAACATCTAAATAGTAAAATTTAAGTTCAGTATTGTTTTCTAAATAAGATTTCTCAAACTGTTTTTTGGCCATTGAGCTAGTAAAGCATCTAATTGAGTGCTTAAAAAGCATCTGGGTGCCATTATGCGAATCTTGAATAATGGAATTTAATTGATTTTCAGTCGAGAATTCAGTCCAATTAAATTCATTACGAATAGTTTTAGTTGAATCAGTATTAAAAAGCTTTTTAAAAAGCGCCATAAATCAATAATTTTTTAATTAAAAAATCCTTAGTAGGTCAACATTTTCAAACCTTACAAACTGACGAAAGGTCAGGTTATTACTCTTATTTTCAGACATTTTGTCCTTTGATTTTGAGTGGTAAGATATTTGACAAATTATAAGAAAAAACACAACGATAAGAAAATGAATTTTAATAATTATACCATAAAATCGCAGGAAGCCATACAAAAGGCACAACAAATTGCCCAGGCTTATAGTCATCAGCAAATTGAAAATGAGCACATTTTTAAAGCTATTTTTGAGGTTGATGAGAACGTTCTTCCATACATTCTAAAAAAATTACAGGTAAATGTACCTGTCCTTGAGAAGGCATTGGATAAACAATTGGAAAGCTATTCAAAAGTATCTGGAGGAGAAATAATGCTATCTAGGGAGGCTAGTAAAATGCTAAACGAAGCCTCAATTTTAGCTCAGAACATGAAGGACGAATATGTTTCAATAGAACATATTTTGATTGCAATCTTCAAATCTAACAGCAAAATTGCCCAAATGCTAAAAGATCAAGGAGCAACCGAGAAACAGCTTAAAGCTGCTATTGAAGAATTGCGTAAGGGGGATAGGGTTACGAGCCAGAGTCAAGAAGACACCTACAACTCTTTAAATAAGTATGCAAAGAACCTAAATGAATTGGCTAGAGATGGAAAATTGGACCCAGTTATTGGAAGAGATGAAGAAATTCGTCGCGTACTTCAAATTTTATCAAGAAGAACCAAGAATAACCCAATTTTAGTAGGTGAGCCAGGTACTGGTAAAACTGCAATTGCAGAAGGATTAGCACATCGTATTATTGATGGGGACATTCCTGAAAATTTAAAGGAAAAACAAATTTTTGCCTTAGATATGGGCGCCTTAATTGCAGGCGCAAAATACAAAGGTGAATTTGAGGAGCGTCTAAAGGCGGTTGTAAAAGAGGTTACAACAAGTGAAGGCGATATTGTACTATTCATAGACGAAATCCACACATTGGTTGGTGCCGGTGGTGGACAAGGCGCTATGGATGCCGCTAATATTTTAAAACCTGCTCTCGCTAGAGGTGAATTAAGAGCAATAGGGGCCACAACTTTAGATGAATATCAAAAATATTTTGAAAAGGATAAGGCTTTAGAAAGAAGATTCCAAAAAGTTATGGTCAATGAACCTGATACCGAAAGCGCCATTTCTATTCTTAGGGGTATAAAAGAAAAGTATGAAAACCACCACAAAGTTAGAATTAAAGATGAGGCTATTATCGGAGCTGTGGAATTATCTGAACGCTATATAACAAACCGGTTTCTACCTGATAAAGCCATTGATTTAATGGACGAGGCTGCTTCTAAAATTAGAATGGAAATAAATTCCAAGCCAGAAGAGTTGGACGTTTTAGATCGCAAGATCATGCAGTTAGAAATTGAGATTGAAGCGATAAAGCGCGAAAAAGATGAGGCTAAATTAAAAGTCCTTCAGGCGGAATTGGCAAATCTTAAAGAAGATCGGAATGAAATATATGCCAAGTGGAAAAGTGAAAAAGAAGTGGTCGATAAAATTCAGTCTACAAAACTGGACATTGAAAATTTCCGTCTAGAAGCTGAAAAAGCAGAAAGGGAAGGCAACTATGGTAAAGTAGCGGAAATCCGGTATGGCAAAATCAAGGAAGCTCAAGAGGAATTAGATAAACTTCAGAAAGAATTACAAGACAATCAATCTGGCAATTCTTTGATAAAAGAGGAGGTGACCTATGAGGATATTGCTGAAGTGGTTGCCAAATGGACTGGAATACCAGTTACAAAAATGCTTCAAAGCGATCGAGAAAAACTTTTGAAACTTGAAGATGAACTTCACAAAAGAGTTATCGGACAAGAAGAGGCTATTATGGCGGTAAGCGACGCAGTAAGACGAAGCAGGGCAGGTCTTCAAAATCCACAAAAACCAATTGGTACCTTTTTATTTTTGGGTACAACTGGTGTTGGTAAAACAGAATTGGCAAAGGCCTTGGCGGAATATCTTTTCAACGATGAAAATGCTATTACGAGAATAGATATGAGTGAATATCAAGAACGCCATGCTGTTAGCAGGTTGGTTGGTGCACCTCCAGGTTATGTTGGGTATGACGAAGGTGGACAATTAACTGAGGCGGTTAGAAGAAAACCTTATTCAGTTGTTCTGTTAGACGAGATTGAGAAAGCACATCCAGATACATTTAATATTCTCCTTCAAGTTTTAGATGAAGGTAGATTAACAGACAATAAAGGTAGAGTTGCAGACTTTAAGAATACCATAATTATAATGACATCCAATATGGGAAGTCACATAATACAAGAAAAATTTGAAGCAACCAAAGATATAGAATCTGCAATGGAAGCAGCAAAAGTTGAAGTTCTTGGTTTATTAAAACAAAGTGTACGTCCAGAGTTTCTAAATAGAATTGATGAAACAATCATGTTTACGCCATTAACGAAAGAAAACATTTTAGAAATCGTAAAACTTCAATTAGAAGGACTCAAAAAAATGCTTTCCCATCAGGGAATTACATTTGATGCAACGGAGGAGGCAATTAGTTATTTGGCTGAAAAAGGCTATCATCCTGAATATGGTGCCCGACCAGTTAAGAGAGTAATACAAAAGGATGTATTGAATTTACTAAGTAAAGAATTGTTATCTGGAAAGGTTACCCATGACAGTATCATTTTGCTAGATGAATTTGATGACAACCTTGTATTTAGAAACCAAGACAACCTAGTTGCGGAAAATATTTAAAAGTTACATTAGGCGACTAATGTAAATTGTCCGAAAGGACGTTCATAATAATTTGATTGGTTAGTGTGAGGCAGTTCAAGCAATTATGTTTGGACTGTCTTTTTTTATATTCCATTTTGAAAAATTTTAACCAATTCTAGGCAATAATTATAATCTTTTAAGAGTTTATCAGATTGATAAATTTGTATCTTGTCCCTCGACAAAACACCCCTAATCTGCGATAAAGTGTAAAAAAATTACTAGTATAACAATAATCATTTCAAATTAATTTAACCTACACTCCCCATGAAGATTAATAGATATATAGATCAGACCCTTTTATCCCCGACTGCAACGGAAGGAGACATCATTGCCTTGTGCAATGATGCCAAAAGATATGAGTTTCAAACAGTTTGTGTCCATGGATGTTATGTTCCACTTGCTTCCCAATTATTGAAAAACTCTATCGTAAAAGTTTGTACAGTTATTGGCTTTCCACTTGGTTCATCGTCTACTGAAGCAAAGGTTTTTGAAGCGACAAATGCCATAACCAATGGTGCCGACGAAATTGATATGGTGATAAATATGGGATTTTTAAGAAGTCGGAATTATGTCTCTCTTCTTAAGGATATTAGCGATGTAAAGGCGGCTATAGGCAAACACCCTTTAAAAGTTATTCTTGAAATTTCTAATTTATCTAAGAATGAAATTATAAGAGCCTGTGAGATTTGCCTGGATGCTAATGCTGATTTCATTAAAACTTCCACTGGTTTTTCGAAAGGTGGCGCAACACTTACAGCTGTGAAAATTATCAGAAAAACGGTTAAAGATAGAGCCAAAATTAAGGCCTCTGGCGGAATTCGTGATTATGAAACAGCCATGAAATATATCGATTTAGGTGTTGAAAGAATAGGGACTTCATCTGGAGTAGAAATTGTTTCAGAAGCAGCGGTAGTCGATACAGTATAATTCGGATTTCTAAACTTATAACGTAAAGATAAAAGTCTTAATTTTAAAAGCCAATAAAACAATTATAACATGGCCTTTAAATTTACAAGACATTTATTTTTTTTAGTAATTCTTACCACAATTTACGGTTGTGCCCAAAACCACAGTGAATTATCCTCGGATACAACCCAACCTATTTCTAAAGACATCACAACATACTATTTTATTCGTCATGCAGAAAAGGACCGTTCGAATCCTAACAATTCAGATCCAAGCTTAACTGAACAAGGTCTAAAAAGAGCAGAGAAATGGGCAAATACTTTAAAAAATGTTGATTTTGATGCTATTTATTCATCGGATTACACTCGAACCAAGCAAACAGCTCAGCCATTGGCAAACCAAAATAATTTGGAAATTCAATTATACGATGCCAAAAACTTAAACGATGAGAAATTTCAAAAGGAAACTACAGGCAAAACAGTAATGGTGGTTGGGCACAGCAATACTACTCCCCAATTTGCCAATGCGTTATTAGGGGAAGAGAAATATTCAGAAATGGATGATTCAGATAATGCGGGACTTTATATTGTCACAATAATCAACGGAGAGAGAAGCACACAACTACTGTCTATCGATTAACTCAACTGAAATATTTTGGTTCTCAATTTTAGACAATAGGTCTAATTGTCCAGCTTCAAAAAGACTATCTAATTCGGTTAAAGCTATTTCTTTTTTAGGCTTATAATTATTATAATCGTTAAAAATAACACCGCTTATATTTCTTTGATTGATTGCCT
This sequence comes from Aegicerativicinus sediminis, assembly GCF_015476115.1. Taxonomy (GTDB): domain Bacteria; phylum Bacteroidota; class Bacteroidia; order Flavobacteriales; family Flavobacteriaceae; genus Aegicerativicinus; species Aegicerativicinus sediminis. The sequence continues at coordinate 4,053,158 of NZ_CP064295.1, forward strand.
CCCTAAACCGGATTCCCCCACCGTCGGTGTAATATAAATAAGCCATGTAATCTATTAAATGTGTCTCACAATTGAACCAATACAGAAATTCATCATTATGGTCTTCTCCACCACCCACTTCATCAAACGTAACCTTTACCAAATCGTAACAATGACCTTTAATAGTAGTAGACCCCAAATAATCTGAGTTAACTGCCTTATCCTTTAAACTAAGTGGCAATACCAAAAAATAATGTACCGCATTAACCGAATTTTGGTATTTAACTGCCATTGAATCTGGAACATTCACAATTGAATCATTTATAAAACGATGAAATCTTTCATTAGTTAATACATCTAAAACTGTTCCAGTAGAGTCCTGGAATTCACGCTCAAATTTAAACCGTCCATTATTACGTTTAGCTCTATACAAGCGATCTCTAAAATTAAATTCAATAGTACTATTTTCTATTAAGGCACTACCTGATGCTTTAAAAGCATTATCAATAATTTGTTCAGATTTCGATTTTGTTTTATCTGTTGACTTACAACCTACTATAAAAATCAGACAGGAAAGAATTAGTGCAGCAATCAAATATTGTCTATAATTCACTTTTAAAATTTTACTTTTCACAAAGATACAAATGGCGGATATCATTCCGTTCAGGTTTATAATGCAATAACAATTTGTATTTTTGCACACCATGCAAAACAAGGTTAACATAAAAAATAAACGTGCCAAATTCGAATATGAAATTTTGGACACATATACCGCTGGGATTGTTTTGTCGGGAACTGAAATTAAGTCTATAAGAAATAGTAGAGCCTCGATTGCTGAAAGCTTTTGTGAATTTAATGATAAGGAAGAATTATTTGTGATTAACATGACTATTGAAGAATATAGTCACGGTACACATTACAACCACAGACCAAAAGCTGAGCGCAAACTTCTGTTAAATAGAAGAGAATTGAAAAATCTACAAAAAGATGTTTCAACTAAAGGCTTAACCATTGTTCCACTTCGCTTGTATATTAATGAAAATGGCTTGGCAAAATTAGAAATTGCATTGGCTCGTGGTAAAAAACTATACGACAAACGAGATTCTATTAAAGATAGGGAAAGTAAAAGAAGACTAGATAGAATTAATAAATCATTTTAGTCAGTAATCGACGTTTGTAAAATAGAGGTAATAGTCTTAATACCATTTATATAATTACCATACCGGAGATTTTCATTAGGGCTATGTTGATTATTGTCTAAATTAACCGTAGGCACGCCAACTGCAGGTATCCCCAAGACTTGAACGAATGGAGAAATAGGAACCGAACCTCCCATTGTTCTAATTTCTATTGGTTCCTCACCAAAAGCGCTCTTTATAGATTTTCGTAACCATCTCCCAGCTTCAGAATCCATATTGGTTCTGAATGCAGCATAAGCCAAGGAAGCATCAAATTTTGCAATTTTAGAAAATTGCTCTCTTTCAATTTCAGTAGGCTCATTATCAACCAAATGGTAACCTTGTTTAACAATATGTTGCTTTACCAAATCTATCATTCGTCTTCCATCGCTTTCCCTGACTAATCGAATATTAAGTTCTGCTATAGCTGTGGCAGGTATAATTGTTCTTGTTTCCTTACCTACCCAACCCGATTTTAATCCAAGTATACTCAAAGAGGGGTATTGTAATGACTCTTGGTAGTTACTACCAATATTATCTGTAGATGCAATGCCCAATCGTTTTTTGATAGCTTCTTCATCATCAGGAACCCTGGCTAATATAATTTTCTCGTCATTTGAAATTGTAATTCCATCATACCAACCGTTAATGGCAACTCTCCCATCCTCATACATCATCGATGACAGTAATTGTGACAACCTTAAAGCGGGATTTGGAGCATAATTGCCATAATGACCACTATGTTGCGGAGCAATCGGTCCAAAAACCTCTATAGACATTGTTGCAATTCCTCTTGCCCCATAAGCCAAGGTAGGCTTATTGGTAATATGTAATGGTCCATCAAAAATAAGAAGTATGTCAGCAATTAATTTGTCCTTATACAGTTCAACTGCGGATGGAAGGTTAGGAGAACCTTGTTCCTCTTCAAAATCTAAAATCACCTTAATATTGAATTCAGGCTCAATATTATTTGCCTTAAGAATATCAATCGCCTTTAAAAACATCATTAATGGCCCTTTATCATCGGAAACAGATCTAGCAAAAATGCGATAATCCGGAATCATAAGATCCGCGTCAGTTGGAGTTTCAATCTCTTCCCAATTTACTCCTGAAAGTTTTTTCAAGACCGCTTTATATGGATTTTCCTGAAACCATTTGGAGGTATCAACGGCCTGACCGTCCATATGAAAATACAACAATACTGTTTTTTTGGCCTTACTAAAATCCATTTCCCCCAGCAATAGAGGTGTAGCGGTGGTTTTTAGGATTTCAGTCGAAAATCCTCTCTTGTCTAAAGCTTTAGTTGCCCAATGTATATTGTTTTCCACCTGTTCTGGGTAAACCGCATCATTTGCAACAGAAAGCATTTCAAAAAATTCTGGTAAAGACTCAAAACCGTATTTCCCAGAAAGTCGATCTAATTGATTGACATCTAATTTTTGGGCAAAACTAATTGAACCATAAAACATCATAATTCCGACGGCAATAATCTTCGATGTTTTCATCAAGTATTTTTTAAATTTAATTTTTATCCTCCAACAAGGGCACAAATCGAAACTCACCGAATTCATGTTTCTCAAAATCCTTTTCACTTTTACGGATAAAGAGGGTCATAGTTTGCACTTTTTTACCTAGCGGTATCACTAATCGCCCACCAATTTCCAATTGACTAAGTAAGGCCTTTGGTACTCCGGGAGCACCAGCAGTTACAATTATTCCCTTAAATGGTGCTTCTTCCGGCATACCCTTATACCCATCTCCGAAAACTAATTTTTTAGCTCGATAGCCAATGGATGGAAGAAATTTACTCGTTTTCTTAAACAATTCCTGCTGACGTTCAATACTGTATACCTTCGCTCCCATTTCTAATAATACTGCTGTTTGATAACCGCTTCCAGTACCAATTTCAAGGATTTTATCCCCAGGCGAAATTTGCAGGAGTTCTGTTTGATAAGCTACGGTATACGGTTGGGAAATTGTTTGATTTGCGGCAATTGGGAAAGCCTTATCCTGGTATGCATGATCTAAAAAGCCAGAATCCATGAACAAATGTCTTGGAATCTTTCCAATGGCATCCAAAACATTTTGATCCTTAATACCTTTAGATTCCACAATTTTAACCAATTGCTGACGCAGACCCTTATGTTTAAACGTATCTGTCAATGAAGATTATTTTGATTATAAATATAAAATATCATTATTAAGCAGGAAACTAAAATATCCGATTAAGTTATTTACATGGTTTATCTATCTAGGATGAGACCATTTTACTGACCAAAAATTTTTAGATTTGTTGAAAACATTATTGAAATGCTCAAAGCAGGTGTTTTAGGCGCTGGCCATTTAGGCAAAATCCATTTGAGATTACTCAACCAATCAGATAAATACGAATTAATTGGCTTTTATGATCCCGATGCCAATCAAGCAAAAAAGGTTGTTGAAGAGTTTGGCTATGTATACTTCCCATCGATGGATGATTTAATTGATGCCGTAGATATGGTTGACATAGTTACCCCTACTCTTTCGCATTATGATTGTGCAAAGAATGCAATTGCAAAGGGAAAACATATCTTCATAGAGAAGCCAATTACCAATACTGTAGATGAGGCGGAGCACATTAGGCAATTACTTGCAGACCATGGTTTAAGGGGCCAAGTAGGCCATGTTGAACGCTTTAACCCTGCCTTTAAGGCTGTTAAGGATAAAATTGACACCCCGATGTTTATTGAAACCCACCGTTTAGCCGAATTTAACCCTAGAGGAACCGATGTCCCTGTTGTATTAGACTTAATGATACATGATATAGACATTATTTTAAGCGTAGTTCAATCTGAAGTAGTGTCGGTGTCTGCAAGTGGTGTTTCAGTAATAAGCGAAACTCCTGATATCGCTAATGCGCGCTTAGAATTTGAAAATGGCTGTGTTGCTAATTTAACCGCAAGTCGAATAAGCCTGAAAAACATGCGTAAAACTAGATTCTTTCAAAAAGACGCCTACATTTCGGTAGACTTTCTTGAGAAAAAGTGTGAAGTTGTTAAAATGAAAGATGCACCCAAAGAACCTGGTGATTTTGATATGATTCTTCGTAATGCAGAGGGACTTTCGAAGCAAATTTATTTCGATAACCCAGAAATATTGCCAAACAATGCAATTTTGGAGGAATTGGAAAGTTTTGCAGAAGCTATAAGGATGGACCGCCCACCAATAGTTACGTTAGAAGATGGCACCAAAGCGCTAAAAATTGCAAATCTTATCATTTCTCAATTTTAGGATTTCCTAATTCAATATTCTCACACCAGATTATAACATAATATAAACATTTAACACTGCATTAATTTGTACATTCTGCCAACATCTAACAAATAATTTATGAAAACACCGAAAATTTACTTTCCAATTATTATTGCGATTCTCATGTTTGGTTGCCAACAGTCTGATAAGTATCAAAGTGATTCTGGTAAAGAGTTAGGAAACCTATTTATTTCCAAAGCAAAACCCCAACCAGGTGATTCACTTACCTTAAAGTATTCTGGGGAATCAGATAAATTAAATGCCTTGTATTACTATTATGCTGGCAATAATTTTTATCCTGTGGATTTAGAATTCAGTACTTCGGAAGGTGTTAACTCTAGTCGTTTTAAAATTCCAGATTCTGCAAGGTTTATAGCCTTTGTATATAAAAATGGAGAAGAATACGACACCAATGAGAACAGTGGATATTTATTTCCTTTATATGACGAAAGTGGCGAATTATTATCCGGTTCTATGGGAGATGTGGCAACTTATTACGCGCGATATGGCGAACAGCAAGGCCTTGAAATTGAGCAGGATACTATTTTATCCATTTATGAGAAAGAAATTGCAAGAAACTCTGATAAGCTGGAATCTTGGTATAACACCTACCTTCAGATGCTAAATATGAAAGATAAACAGAAAGGCAAAAAATTAATACAAGAAAAGTTAGCCGTATATAATTCTCAATCGGAGCTGGCTGAAAGTGAATTAAGTCAAATGGCTTTTCTTTATCAATTAGTTGGTGAAGATTCTTTAGCAACGGAGGTTCGGAATTCGGCAATTTCTAAATATCCATCGGGAAATTTTGCCTTCAGTGAGTTCTATCAAAAGTTAAATGCAGAAAAGGATGTTGAGAAAAAAGAAGCAATGTATTTGGAAAACAAAACTCGCTTTACAGATTCTCGTCAAAAAGCTACTTTAATTCGGGTACTTGCCATGAGTTATGCTAATTCGAGCAAATTTGAAAAATTTGAAGAAATAATGGCTGAAATGCCCGACGATGATTCACAAAAAGCTTCAATATACAACAGTGTTGCCTGGCCAATGGCTGAGAAAGGTGAGAACTTAGATTTCGCTTCAAAGGTGTCTAAGCAATCATTAAATGTAATCGAAAAGGCAAAGGGTTTAACTGAAAATAAACCAATTTATATGACCGAAAGTCAATATAAGCAGAACCTTGATGCACAATATAATATGTTCGCGGATACTTATGCTTTAATATCTTACAAGCAAGGGAATTATAAGGAGGCTGTTGAGTATCAGAAACAAGCCGTTGGCGAGGGTAATAATGCAGATATAAACGAACGTTATATACAATTTTTGGTTGCTGACAAACAATTCAAAAAAGCTGAAGAAGCATCCATGGAGTTCATTTCAGAAGACCAATCAACTGCAAAAATCAAGGATTATTTTAAGGAGGCTTATGTTGCAAACAATGGTTCGGAACAAGGTTTTAAAGAAGTTTTAGATAGCCTTGAAAAGAAGGCTGAAGAAAAGGCGATAGCTAAACTTCGCAAAGAAATTATTGATGAAGAAGCGCCAAAGTTTAATTTACTTAATTTGGAAGGGAAGGAAGTTGCCTTAAATGACTTTGAAGGTAAAATTCTTATTATCGACTTTTGGGCAACTTGGTGCGGTCCATGTATAGCATCATTTCCAGGTATGCAAATGGCAGTGAACAAATATAAGGATGACCCCAATGTAGAATTTGTTTTTATTGATTCATGGGAATCTCTTAGCCCTGAAAAACGTGAGAAAGAGGTAAGAAACTTTATTGAAAGCAATAAATACACCTTTAATGTGCTTATGGACACACCTGTTGAGGAAGGAAGTCGATCATATGAGGTCATTGAAGATTATAAAGTTAAAGGCATCCCAACGAAATTTATTGTTGGACCCGATGGACGTATAAAATTTAAAGCTATCGGTTTTATGGGCAGTGATGAAGGAATAGTCCATGAACTTGATAGAATGATAAACTTAATAAGGGAAGACGTATCCTCTTAGCATAGTAAACAATTTTAATTAAAAGCCACTTAGTTTTCAAAGTGGCTTTTTCTTTAAATATAACTTGTTGCTTAAAAGAGTGTATGTGTTAATTAACGATCTACTCTGAGGTTTGTAATATTCTTACGAAATTTGTCAAACAAACAATAAGAGATAATCTTTCAACCTCAACCATTAGAAAATAAAATTAAAATGAAAAACGTAGCAGTTATTGGAGCTGGCACAATGGGAAATGGCATTGCGCACACCTTTGCGCAAAACGGTTTTAAAGTTCAATTAATTGATATCAATGACGCAAATTTGAAAAAGGGTATGGCAACGATTGAATCTAACCTCAATCGTATGCTTTCCAAGGGCAGCATTAATGAAGAACAAAAAGAGGCTACATTAGCAAATATTGCAACCTACAGTAATTTAAACGAAGGTATAGAATATGCCAGTTTAGTAGTAGAGGCGGCTACTGAAAATATCGATTTAAAATGCTCTATTTTTAAGCAGTTAGACGAGATGTGTCCTGAGGATACTATTCTTGCAACTAATACCTCATCAATCTCAATCACAAAAATAGGAGCTTCAACTTCTAGACCTGATAAGGTCATAGGCATGCATTTTATGAATCCGGTACCCATAATGAAATTGGTTGAGATTATTAGGGGCTATAACACTTCCGATGATACTACTAAAACAATTATGGAATTATCTGAAAAACTTCAAAAAGTTCCTGTTGAGGTAAATGATTATCCAGGATTTGTGGCAAACAGAATTTTAATGCCAATGATTAACGAATCCATAGAAGCCCTTTATAATGGAGTTGCTGGAGTAAAGGAAATTGATATAGTAATGAAATTAGGCATGGCCCATCCAATGGGTCCGTTACAATTGGCTGATTTTATAGGATTAGATGTTTGTCTTTCTATTTTACATGTAATGTATGACGGTTTTAAAAACCCTAAATATGCGCCATGTCCATTGTTGGTTAATATGGTTCAGGCAGGTAAATTAGGAGTTAAATCAGGTGAAGGGTTTTATGATTATAGTGATTCTAAGAAAGCTGAAAAAATTTCAAAAATGTTTAGCTCTTAATATTAAGTCTACTATAATCGATTAGAAACTTTTGCGTCGAAGTTGGTACTGAAATTGCCTTAATACAAAAATTTGAAGTTTGGTTTAGGACAATTTTAAAAACCCAAATCAATGGTAATACAAATTCTTAGATTCAATTTAAAATACTTCAATATTGAATATAATGATCTTTAGTTAAGAAGCGGAATAATAATATAGGAGGAGTAAAATGTCAATTACAAATAATTTAGTCAAGTTAAAAAACGAATTAGCAAATAATGTGACTCTTGTTGCCGTTAGTAAAACAAAACCATTATTAGATATTCAGGAAGCTTATGATACAGGCCATCGTCATTTTGGAGAGAACAAAATTCAGGAGATGGTAGAAAAATATGAACAGTTACCTAAAGATATAAAATGGCATATGATCGGGCATGTGCAAAGGAATAAAGTAAAATACATGACCGACTTTGTACATCTCATCCATGGTGTAGATAGTTTTAAGCTTTTAAAAGAAATAAACAAACAAGCCATTAAAAGTGAACGCATAATAGACTGTTTGTTTCAAATTAAAATAGCCAAGGAAGATTCAAAATTTGGAATGGATAAAGCAGACGTTTTAAACGTTATTTCCTCAGCTGAATTTGCGGAACTTAAAGCCGTTAATATTAAGGGGTTGATGGGAATGGCAACTTTTACAGAAAATGAATCGGTAATCAAAGAAGAGTTTACCTATCTAAAAGACACCTTTGAAGAATTCAAGGAATTATCCAAATCTAATTTTAATATGGAGATCCTCTCTATGGGAATGAGTGGAGATTACCAACTTGCTATAGAATGTGGAAGTAATATGGTAAGAATAGGCAGTACTATTTTTGGTGAACGAAATTACAATTAGAGGTATTTGCCTGCGAAAAATTCAATTATATTTGATTTAATGGACGTAGGTAGTTAACGCATTAAAAAAGACCGATTTACGCAATTTTAGACATAGAGACCACAGGCGGAAAGTACAATCAAGAAGGTATTACAGAAATTGCAATCTATAAATTTGATGGACATGAAGTGGTAGACCAGTTTATTAGTTTGGTTAATCCTGAAAGAGAAATTCAACCTTTCGTGACCAACTTAACTGGAATTAATAGTACCATGTTAAAATCTGCACCTAAATTCTACGAGGTTGCCAAACGTATTATAGAAATAACTGAAGATTGTGTATTGGTTGCTCATAACGCAAGTTTTGATTACAGAATCCTTAGAACCGAATTTAAACGACTAGGTTACAGTTACAAACGAAAATCGTTATGTACTGTGGAATTAGCCAAGACACTTATTCCAGGGCAACCTTCCTACAGTTTAGGTAAGTTGGCAAGGTCTCTAGGTATCCCGGTAAGTGATCGACATAGGGCTCAGGGAGATGCCCTTGCGACGGTTAAACTCTTCAAAATGTTGCTTACAAAGGATTTAGAAAAATATATTGTGAAAGATGCCATAAACGTTGAATCCGCATACAGTCTAAAAAAGGCTCATAAAGACATTATTGACGCATTGCCTATTTTAATTGGTGTGTTTTACATCCATGATACTAATGGTGAGATAATATATGTTGGCAGAAGTAATAACATCAAGCAAAAAATCAACCAGATTTTAACTGACATTGATCCATTTTCCCAGAAAATTCAACAATTAATTGCTACAGTAACTTATGACAGCTGTGGCAATGAGATGATATCACATTTGGTATATCATGAAGAGATAAAAAAGAATAATCCACTTTTCAATAAGACAGCAACTCCGGCAAAACCTAAATTTGCTCTTTACACTTCAACAGATAGTGCTGGCTATCATAATTTATATTTAGACGCCTATTCCCAAAAGAAGAATCCCATAACCAGTTTTAATGATAAAAGGTCTGGAAACTATTGGTTAAACACTTTTATCGAAAAATACCAACTATGCATGGACTTATGTGGTATAAAAGCTACTGAAACTGGTTGTTTTAACTACCATGTTAATCAGTGTAATGGTGCTTGTATTGGAGATGAGGGACCGAATGAGTATAATAAAAGATTTCAGTTATTTCTAGACGATTATAAACTTCATGGTAGATCTTTAGCAATTGTGGATAAAGGACGAGAGATTGGAGAAAAAGGGATTATCTATTTAGAGAATAACGCCGTTAAAGGATATGGTTTTATTGATTTGAATTATCAGCTAAAAAATAAATCAATTCTAGAAAGAATCATTTCAGAAATTGAACCAAGAAATTCTAATCTTTTTTTAATACAAGCCTATTTACGTAAGAATAAAAATTATAAAATAATCGAATTAGAATGAAAGACAAGCCCACCTCCTGCTCCTTCTAACCTACTTTTTAATATTCAATCTCCAAGCCTAGTTTAGTTCAGAACAAAGAAATGTTACTCGACCCGATTTTAACTTATAGGTATTTAAAATAGATTCTATTTTAAAGTGCTCGATAAATTAAAAGGAAAGAACAGCTTTATAATACTTGAAAAAATTTAAAATCTTATTTTTGGAGATATGCCAACACCAAAAAAACAAGATTGGAGAGATCGTCTTCATGAAATTATTTATGAGGCTGACACTCCTGAAGGTAAACTGTTCGATGTTATACTGCTGATAGCTATTATCGCAAGTATCATACTAGTGATGCTAGAAAGCATAAAGCATATAGATCAACGTTGGCATTCCGTCCTAGATGCAGGCGAATGGATAATTACAATATTGTTTTCGTTTGAGTATATCGCAAGAATAATTTGTGTTAGGAAACCGATGAAATATGTCACTAGTTTTTACGGCGTCATTGATTTACTCTCAACCATACCTAAATATCTTTCGCTAATAATTGCAGGTACCCATGCTCTCGTAGCCTTAAGAGCATTAAGATTATTAAGAGTGTTTAGGATTTTGAAACTTGCTCGATTTCTCGGAGCATCTAATTACCTGATAAATGCCCTTAAAGCAAGCCGAGCTAAAATCTTGGTATTTCTATTCGCGGTAATGATTCTGGCAGTAATTTTTGGCACCATAATGTATTTGGTTGAGGGAGAGGAAAATGGATTTAGTAACATCCCTAAAAGTGTTTATTGGTGCATTGTTACCCTTACAACGGTTGGCTTTGGCGATATTGCACCGGTCACTCCATTAGGGCAGTTTATTGCCACCATAATAATGATTTTGGGTTACGGTATTATAGCAGTACCAACGGGCATAGTAGCATCTGAATACACCTCACAAACGAATTCCTCAAAAGGTCAAAAACCTAATGATGCTGCCCTAAACCCTATGTCATCCGTACAATTAAATTCTCAATCTTGCCCAAATTGTTTGGCTGACAATCATAAGGATGGAGCTGAATATTGCTACAATTGCGGGTATAAACTAAGCAATGACTAAGTTTTTAATTATAGTTGTAGGCCCAACGGGAATTGGTAAAACTGCTCTATCAATTCAACTTGCAAAACATTTTAACACCGAAATTCTTTCCTCAGATTCTAGGCAATTTTATAAAGAAATGAAGATAGGGACCGCCGTTCCTTCAGACCTAGAGTTGAATGCGGCACCTCATCATTTTATTCAGCATATTTCAATAAAGGACAAATATTCAGTTGGAGATTTTGAGCGTGAAGCTATTGAAAGAATTGGAAGGCTTTTTAGGGTACATGATATTTTGATAATGGCCGGTGGTTCTGGGCTTTACATTGAAGCAGTAGTAAAAGGACTGGACAATTTTCCTGAGGTTGATCCAAAAATCCGGAAGGATTTAATGAAGATTTTGGAGAACCAAGGCTTATTACCTCTACAACAAAAGCTTAATGAATTGGACCCGTATTACTATCAAAATGCTGATATAAATAACCCACATAGAATTGTAAGAGCTTTGGAAATATGCCTTGGAACCCGAAAGCCATATTCGTCCTTTCTTACGGGATCACCAATTGAAAGAAATTTCACCCCTATTTATATAGGCCTAACTGGGGAAAGAGAAGATATCTATAATAGGATCAATAAAAGAGTGGATCAGATGATTAGAGAAGGGCTAATTGATGAAGTGGGGGAGCTATTGCAACACAAAAATTTAAATGCATTAAACACGGTTGGCTACAAAGAATTATTTGAATATTTAGACGAGAAAACAGACCTTGAAACCGCTATTTCCGAAATTAAGAAAAACTCTAGACGTTATGCAAAACGACAACTAACTTGGTTAAGGAAAAACGACGCTGTTCATTGGTTTAACTACAAAACAAGTTATTCAGAAATAGTCGAATATATTGAAAAATTGATTTCACATGAAGACTTTTAAAATAAGCTCCTTTTTAATTTTTATTCACCTAATCATGTTTGGCCAAACCAAAAATGATTTCCTTGAAATAAATAAGCAAATTTGGGAGCCATTTTCCCAGGCTTATGCAATGAAGGATATCTCACTTTTTGGAGGCATTCACCACGAAGATTTTATCAGAGTGAGCGGGAATAATAAATCGATAAAGGATAAATCAAAATATATTAATCAATTAGCTGAAAATTGGACGGATGACGAACGGACTTTGAAGATTGAATTCCGGTTTACTGAGCGAATTTCTTCTGAAGGTAGGGCTTCGGAAAGGGGTATCTATAAATTAACCGTTACAACTGGCATAAATGATCCACAATTCTATTTTGGAAAATTTCATGTCATACTCACTAAAGAAACTAAGTGGAAGCTCTTAATGGATTATGATTCTAACGAATATGGAACTATAGGGAAAGAAGACTTCCTTGCAGCAAACGATATTAACAGGTATTAAAAACCCCAGCCTAAAGGCTGGAGTTTTTATCCCACTTTATGTGAATTTTATTCTTCGTCTTTATTTATAACCAATCTGAAACCTTCTCCGTGTATATTTAGGATTTCAACATTAGGATCAGGCTTTAAGTACTTACGCAATTTGGCGATATAAACATCCATACTCCTAGAAGTAAAATAATTATCGTCTCTCCAAATCTTAGTAAGAGCCAATTCCCGTGGCATTAGATCATTTTCATGTAATGCTAATAACCTCAAAAGTTCATTTTCCTTTGGTGACAATTTTACTGGCTCTCCACCATCAAATTTTAAGAATCTGAGCTTTGAATTTAAATCAAACCGACCAATCTTAAATTCGAATTGCTTACTATCCGCAATGGAATCGTTTGCCTTTCTTTGGATTATAGCCTTTATTTTCATTAAAAGCACCTCACTATCAAAAGGTTTGTTGAGATAATCATCGGCGCCAACTTTATAACCTTTCAAGACATCTTCTTTCATTGCCTTGGCAGTTAAGAATATAATCGGCACTTCAGAATTCTTTTCTCTAATTTCTTTAGCTAACGTAAAACCATCCTTATAAGGCATCATGACGTCTAAAATGCACAGATCATAATCGTCTTTTTTAAACTTTTCGAAGCCTTCCATACCGTTTTTAGCATGAGTAACATCGTAGTCGTTCATGGTTAAATAATCCTTCAACACGGTCCCGAAATTGGGATCATCTTCAACTAACAGAATTCTCTTGTTTTGTTCTTCCATAATTTATGATATTAACGGTAATTTAATGGTAAATACACTACCTTTTCCTTTTTCACTTTCTACTGATATATGACCATGGTGGTCTTCTACAATCCTTTTTACATAGGCCAAACCTAGACCGTGTCCCTTAACGTTGTGCACGTTGCCGGTGTGTTCTCTATAGAACTTTTCAAACACGCGTTTTGCAACTTGTTTAGACATTCCATTTCCTTGATCAGCTATTTTAATGAGAATATTATTTCCAACATTCTCTGTATAAATGTCAATTTTTGGTTCATCGCTAGAATACTTAACGGCATTGTCCATAATATTTACAAGCACGTTTGTAAAATGCGATTCATTTGCTAAAACCGAAGATTTAGGGGCGTCTAAATGCGATTTTATATAGCCATTTCTATCTTCAACAATCAACTCCACATGGCTCATGGCATCCTCAATTAAGTCGTGTATCTTAACACGTTCCTTACTAATATTTAATTCGTTTTTTTCCAATTTAGAAATCCTGAGGACATTCTCTACTTGAGCATGCATTCTTTTGTTTTCATCTCGAATCATTCCCAAATACCTCGAAACTTTATCTGGATCCGACATTATCTTCGGATTTCTTATAGAATCTAAGGCCAAATTGATAGTAGCTATTGGAGTTTTAAATTCATGGGTCATATTATTGATAAAGTCCGTCTTAATCTGTGAAATCTGTCTTTGTCTTATCAGTTGGTAAATGGCACTACTATATGCCAAAATTATAACTGAAGTAAAAATTATAGACAACACTATCATTCCCATTATAGTTGAAAACAAAAATTGTCTGCGATTGGGAAAGTTCACATAAAGCGTATAATTACTCTCGTTATTGTTATCTAAGAAAACTGGTACCCCAAGAGTCGAATCCGTAGAGAATTCAAAATTATTTGATTGCACCTTGGTCGCTAAATCCCTATCAAAAATGGCAAACTCATAATCAATTTCAATTCCATTGCCAATTAATTGTTTGCCCAATAAGTCATCAACTTCATCCGTTGATATTCGCTTATATATCGGATAATTCTTGAAGCGATCCCTAAATGTAGTTTCAAACAATTTTCTATCCAATTCGGGCAACTCCCTAAATTCCTGCAATTTTTTTTCAGAATCTAGCTGAAATTCAGAATTGAGGTCAGTCCTATCAAAGACCTGAGAGTATTTCATGTTGGTAAAGCGGCTTATGTTTACACTGTCTAAACCTATGTCAAAGAACAATGACGGAACCTTAAAATTTTCCTCAATAATATTGTTTTCGTAATAGGTCATTTGATTAGACCTTTCATCATAATCCCAAATACTAATACCTCTAATGGTACTATCAGGATCCTTGCCATTCTCCAAAAGCTCCAAAAATTTACTACTAAATTCATGGAACTCCTTATTTTCTAAATCACGAGAAACAACACTTAAAGAGCGTTTAACATTTAAGGTGAATTGCCTTTCTTCATTTTTTAAAGAGCGATTAATAAAATATGCCTGCACGAAAATAATTCCGATCAACGACAAACTCATTAACACCACCAGCAGAATGAAAAGCTTTTTGCCCATCGCCCAAATTTAACATTTTAACATTTAGGAATTTTGGCCTTTAACCAATCCTTAACATATGAGAAAATTCCTTTAATATTAGGATTCTAGAAGCTTTTGGTGCAATTTCTCAACTTGAATTTTGGTATCCTCTATTGTAGTGTTTTCTATTATATAATCAGAAAGGGGAATTTTTACGTCATCGGCCATCTGGTTATTCATAATTGAAATAACCTTTTCCCTTGTAGAATTGTCCCTTTTCATTACGCGTTCAAGTCTTTTTTGTTTATCAGAAACAACAAGGATAATAGCATCATATTCATGTTGTCGATTATGTTCAAAAATGATTGCTGCTTCTTTAATAATATACGGTGAAGTTTGTTTGGTGAGCCATTTTTCAAAATGTTCCTTTACTTTAGGATGAACAATATTGTTGATTTTTTTCAATTCCACTTCATCATTAAAAACTTTTGCCGCAAGAAAATTACGGTTCAATTCCCCGTTAGAATATGCCTGATCTCCAAACTTTTCAATTAATTGGCGCTTGATAACCTTGGAGGTATTCATCAGGTTCTTAGCCTCCAAATCTGCAACATAAACCGGCACACCCAGTTCCCGGAACATATTTGCCACAGTAGTTTTACCACTACCAATTCCTCCCGTTAAGCCAATAATTTTCATTTGGTAAGTATAAATTCAACTTTATCCTGTCTAAGGCGAACATTTTTTACCAATTCTGGCACCTTAATTAAACGAGGCGTAAAGAATGATTTTTGTGTATTTTTTATTTCATCGTAATTACACTCAATTGCAAAGTCGTCAACCGTTACCTCATTGTATTTTGATAATTGAACGTAAAAGGAAACAGGTATAGACTTAGGAAAATAGTTAATCTTAATATTCTTTGGTAAGTTCTTAACGATAACCGGAATTTCTAAAATGCCTTCTGTAAATTTCTCAATTTTTGCCTTTACCGTCACTGAAGTCGGTTCAATTTTATAAACTGCCTCCTTCTTTATATCTAATTCTATAGTCTCAGAAATGTCGGTGCTTAAATTAGCTTTTTTAACAGGTTTTGTCTCTACCATCGCTACTTCTTTAAGTGCCTCCTTACCTCCTATTACTTTAACTGAATCAGGCACTGCCTTAAGAGAATCACCAAAATTATATCCGGGGCTAAGCTTAATTTCGGATATTACCTTTACTGGTATCATTTTAGATTTCAGCACAGAAAACGGAATAATTATACTATCTGGTTCAATGGCCAATTTATCAATGCTATAGCTAAAATATTGATTGAATATTTCATCGTTCAAATCTGGAGTCCATAGGTATTCATCACCATGCATCTTTAAATCCTCTTGAGCATCCAGAGTTAATATTGGTTTTTTTAAATAATAAGGCAAAAGCCTGAATCCGACTCCCTCAACTTCTATTTCAATTTCCTTAGGAGTTTCTAAATCGATCACGATGTCACTAGGCAAGTTATCATAGGCCAATTGAAGCCGAACCGTTTCGTGATATATCTTTGAAAATTTGGTTAATAATAGAAAAATAAAGGAAAGAATTAAAAACAGTCCAAACATATGCAGCCTTCTGTTATGGAAGGACTGAAATAATTTGGAGCGTATTTTATTAACCATGATTGAAAAATAGTTGGGGAAACTCTTCTTCCGGGTTCTTTCCCATCAAATTTAATGCAATACTTGATTTAAAAAAACCTAAACCGTAACCAAAAAATTGCAAATACATTGCAACCATAGAATAACATGAAATTTTCATGCTTTTTGTCCTTATTAAAGCCACAAAGAAAACCATGAAAGTATAGATGCCAAATAAGACCAATGGCGAATGTATTCCGAATATAGCTAAGGATACAGAAGCTATAAACCCTAACACAAAAAGTGTCGGAAACCAAAATATCAGTTTGGAAGACTCTGGATGCCATTTGTTCAATATTGGCCTAACCAAGCCAAACTTGTTAACCTGCTTCCAAAATTTACCAAAATCCACCCTGCGTTTATGGTACACAAAGGCCTCAGAAATCAATCGGGTTTTGAACCCTAGTTTTTTTAACCGAATGGATAAATCCGGATCTTCTCCCGGATGTATAATTCCAAAACCTTTAGTAGCCTCAAATGCTTCCTTGGAAATTCCCATGTTGAAACTCCTTGGCTCAAAATTAACTATATGGTTCTTATTTCCTCTAACACCACCGGTAGTGATAAAAGAAGTCATAACAAAATTGATCGCTTTTTGAATTTCAGAAAAACTTTCATGTGCACCATCAGGACCACCAAAGCAGTCTACATAATCCTCTTTAAGAGATGTATGAACCTTCTGCAAATATTGTGTAGGCAAAATACAATCTGAATCTAGAATTATAAAATAATTCCCTGTGGCACGAGCCATTCCATAATTTCTTGAATCCCCAGGGCCAGAATTTGATTTTTCTAAATATACTATGTTTAACTGATCTTTAAAAGTAGAACAAACTTCTTTGGAAGAATTTGTAGATCCATCCTCAACGATTATAATTTCATAGGGGTTTTCAAATGAAAGAAGACAAAAACTTTCCAACAATTCCTTTATTTCATCGGGACGATTAAATACCGGAATTACAAAGGAAAATTGTAGTGACTTCATTGTAATCGCTGCATCAGAAATAACATTTTATTTTATAGTTTTTGAGAACTACTATTTATCCTCCAAAAAAGATTCCATTACCTCATTACTGACGCCCATATTACTGAAGCCACCATCATTATATAAATTCTGAAGAGTAACTTTTTTAGTTAAATCACTAAATAGGGTGACTGTATAATTTGCGCAATCCAAAGCGGTTGCGTTGCCGAGAGGAGACATTTTATCCGCGTATGCAATAAATCCATCAAAACCTTTAACACCTTGTCCAGCAGTTGTTGGAGTTGGTGACTGGGAAATTGTATTTACTCTTACTTTTTTGTCTTTTCCGAAGAAATAACCAAAACTACGGGCAATGCTTTCTAAATAAGCTTTGTTGTCAGCCATATCATTATAATCTGGGAAAACACGTTGTGCCGCCATGTAGGTCAAGGCAACAATACTACCCCACTCATTCATTGCATCTTGCTTATAAAGTACTTGCATTACTTTGTGAAAGGACAAGGCTGAAACATCATGACCTTTTTGAGTCCAATCATAATTTTGATCCGTATAGGCTCTACCTTTTCTAACATTTACCGACATACCAATGGAATGAAGCACGAAATCTAACTTTCCTCCTAATATTTCCATGGATTGTTGAACCAGTTTTTCCAAATCTTCTAGATTGGTAGCATCGGCAGGAACAATCTCTGACCCTGTTTTTTCCGCTAAATCTTTAATTTGTCCCATTCTCATTGCGATTGGAGCATTCGTCAACACAAAAGAACCACCTTCTTCGTGCACTCTTTCTGCAGTTTTCCAAGCAATAGAATTTTCGTCTAAAGCACCAAAAATGATTCCTTTTTTCCCTTTAAGTAAATTGTATGCCATTCCTAAAATGTTATGATTAGATGATTAGATATGAATAAAGCAAAGATAGTATTAATTCAATAATTCCTTTGCATGGGCAATAGCGGAGTTTGAAGATTTGGGGCCACCTAGCATTGAAGCGATTTCAGTTATACGCTCTTCCGCTGAAAGTTTTTTCAAGAATGTTGAAGTAACATTATCTACCTCAGTTTTAAACACTTTAAAATGATGGTCTCCCTTAGCCGCAATTTGGGGTAAGTGGGTAATGGAAAAAACCTGCATAAATTTGCTCATCTCTTTCATTGTAACCCCCATTTTATCAGAAATTTCGCCTGAAACACCCGTATCTATCTCATCAAAAATTATGGTTGGGAGTTTAATATATTGCGAAATTATGGCCTTCATGGCTAACATAATTCTAGACAACTCACCGCCAGAAGCAGCCTTTTTCAATTCTAGGTAGTTGCCACCTTTATTTGCAGTAAATAAAAATTCCAAAGTATCCGACCCGTTATGAAAAAATTGATCAGTTTGTCGAAGAACAACTTTAAAATCCGAATTCGGCATTCCCAAAGAACTTAATATATTTTTGAGTTTCGATATCAGATCGGGCAATACTGAACTTCTATTTTCACTAATAGTTCTGCTCAATTTCTCTAATTCCTTTTGAAGAACTTCCTTTTGGAATTCTTTTAATTTTAAGCTTTCATCGATGGAATCAGACTCAAGAATTTTAGAGTCTAAGCTATTCTGAATACCGATAAGTTCTGAAACTTCAGTTACCTGATGTTTGTGCATTAATGTATTAATCAAAGAAATTCGATCATTTACCAATTGTAAACGGTTAGGGTCCGTTTCTAAAGTATCCATTAATTCCGCAACTTCTGAGGAGACATCTTCTAACTCTAAGTAAATACTTTGAATGCGCTCCAAAATGGCTTGGAAATTATTATTATATCCGGCAATTTTATTGATTTCAAACTTTGCATTCCTCAATAAATTAAGAATCCCCATCTCCTCCTCAGATAAAATCTTACTGGTTGTACTGAGATGCTCTAAAATACTCTCTGCATTTTGCAATACATCCAATTCATTTTCTAACTCTTCAAGTTCGCCATTATTTAGTTTGGCTTCCAAAAGCTCATTTAGGAGAAAGGTATTATAGTCATATTCCTTAATTAAATCTGACTTTGTCCTTCTTAATCCTTCTATTTCTTTATTCAGTTTTTTGAAATCCACCAACCGACGACTGTAATCAACCAAAAGATTAGAGTTATCGGCTAATGCATCGATCAATCGGAATTGAAAATCGTCGTCTGTTAATTCTAAAGTTTGATGCTGCGAATGAATATCCAACAACTGCTCACCTAAGAGTTGCATTGAACTAAGGTTAACCGGGGTATCATTTACAAATGAGCGAGACTTACCCGAAGGCAATATTTCTCTTCTGAAAATGGTATTTGGTTCATAATCTAAATCTTCTTCTTTAAAAATTGGCTTTAATTGGTAAGATTCAATGTTAAACGTTGCCTCAATAATACACTTTTTCGAATCATCTTTTATGGCACTTAAATCAGCTCTCTTGCCTAAAACCAAGGACAACCCCTCCAATAAAATAGATTTCCCCGCACCTGTTTCCCCAGTAATTATATTAAAGCCTGGTTGAAAATTAACCGACAAATCATCTATGAGGGCATAATTTTTTATGGTTAAGGATTTAAGCATAAATCAACAACGTTTGATGTGAATTAAAGGTAAGCCTAAATTAGTTGAACAAGAAAATTAGTAACTAATATTTCTCCATTTCGAAGCGTGTGTTGGAGCAATTCGATTAAGATTATCCATCACGGTTGTAATTGTAATAGAAGGACCATCACTAAAAATTTCTTCAATTTCTGACGCTTTCGCATCAAAAAATACCCGCAACAAAAAACTATTTGGCCTTCTATTGTTCATGGTACGCAAATCTGCGATGGCATCGGCTATAGATTGTTTGCCTTCTTTAGCATCTGTACTCATCTCATCCAAGCCAAGCCTATGATATTTGTACATAGCATCCCTAAATTCTTTATACTGATTTGATAGCATTTGGTCGATTAACATAAATCTTGTCTGCTGCCCATCTTCAGCTTTCCAACCCTTGTAGTTGTTCTGTTGAGTATAATTAAGAATTGTTTGTGCTTGCTTAAAATAAGTTTCTCCACCCATTAGTTCAAAGGTATCAGCGTCTATACCCAAAATCATATTAATATGGAAGGTTAACACAGATATCAAATTAGATTCGTATTGTGAAGGGTTATATACCAAATTCTGAAATTCTAAATACTGAAATGTAAAATCCCTATCATTAAAATTGTAAATAGGAGTTGTATAAGTTGAATTAAAAACTGGTCTTGAGGATTGAATTTGCAAAGTTGCCCTAAAAATATCCGAGCTATAATCTTGAATGGTCACCACCATACTACAATCAATTCGCTCTTGGGGCTTTGCGTTTTTATTTGTCCACTGTGTGTTATTTATAAACTCATTTAATTGTCTCTCTAAGGTCTTAAAAATTTGATTTTGTTCATTACCCGTTTGCATGGCATTAACGACCAATTTGCAATTAAGTTCTTGCCCATAACAAAATGTGCTAAAACCGATGGCTATGAAAAAAAGCACTAATTTATATAACATAAGAAGTAACTATAAGTTTAATTAAGTCTTCCGCAACCTCCATTTTTGATTTTAAACCTTCCTCGAAAACATCGCCTTGCGCCGTTATAAATGTAACTTTATTTGTTAAGGTTCCAAAACCCGCACCATCATCATTTAAAGAATTTAGTACAATTAGGTCTAAATTTTTATTAGCCAGTTTTTTCTTTGCGTTGTATAACTCATTTTCTGTTTCCAATGCAAAACCAACCAAAAACTTTTCTTTTTTAATTTCTCCCAAAGAAGCAAGGATGTCTTTAGTCTTTACTAGTTCTATACTAAACGTGGAATCTTGCTTTTTTATTTTTTGTTTGGAAACAGTTTTTGGACGGTAATCGGCAACCGCGGCTGATAAAATAGCAATGTCCGATTCGCCAAAATATTTATGAACGTTTTGATACATTTCCTCGGCACCCATCACATCCACAATGGTAAGATTTTTATGGCTAAGGGATTCTGAAGTTGGTCCAGAAACTAAAATTACCCTAGCTCCAAATTTTAATGCCGCCTCTGCAATCGCATACCCCATTTTACCACTGCTATGATTACCAATGAACCTTACTGGATCAATGGCCTCATAAGTAGGTCCGGCCGTAATTAAAACGGTTATGCCGTTTAGCGCTAAATTACTGGATATTGAGTTCTCAATAAATTCAACAATTTCTTCTGGCTCTGCCATTCTGCCTTCACCGACCAAACCACTCGCCAATTCTCCCGTTCCTGGAGGTATCAATATATTGCCAAATTCTTGTAATCTTTCAATGGAGGTCTTAGTAGATTCATGCTTGTACATATCTAAGTCCATTGCTGGAGCAAAATAAATTGGGCATTTGGCGGAAAGGTAAGTTGCCATCAATAAATTGTCGCAAATACCATTGGCCATTTTGGCTAAAGTATTAGCCGTCGTTGGCGCAATTACAAAAAAATCAGCCCAGAGACCTAATTCAACATGGTTGTTCCATACCTCATTTTCATCTTCCTCTGAAGTAAATGATGAATAAACTGGATTTTTTGAGAGTGTGGATAAAGTAAGTGGAGTTATAAAATCTTTGGCTGAAGGTGTCATTACCACCTTAACTTCAGCCCCACACTTAATAAAAAGCCTAACTAAAGATGCCGTTTTATAAGCGGCAATGCCTGCCGTAATACCTAACAGTATGCGCTTGCCGCTTAAAAAAGACATTTAGTTTTATGCTTGTTGAGTATCGTCAGTAAAGCGATAGTAAATTTTATCCTCTAACCACTCTTGGATGGCTAAGGCATGCGGTTTAGGAAGTTTCTCGTAAAACTTGGAAACTTCTATCTGCTCCTTGTTCTCGAAAATCTCTTCCAAACTGTCATTATAAGTTGCAAATTCTTCTAATTTATCAATTAGTTCGCGTCTAATTTCAGTATTGATCTGTTCTGCCCTTTTCGATATCACAGAGATAGCCTCGTAAATGTTATTGGTAGGTTCATCCAAAACATTTCTGTCATAAGTAACAGTAGTAACAGGCGCATTTGTTTTTTTAAGATCCATCTTTTAATAATTAACTTTTAGTATTGTATTGTGCCATGGCAGCCTCCATATTGCTACTCATTTCTACCAAAGCATCTTTGTATTTTGTCTCTGGATAATACCGCAATAAAGCATCGTAATAAGTTTTTGCAGTATCCAATCTATTTTTTTTCTTGTACTCTATACTATTAATTGCCAACTGATATGCAGAATCGAAACGATAGTACATTGCATCCTCACGAA
The DNA here is from genome assembly GCF_015476115.1 of Aegicerativicinus sediminis. Taxonomy (GTDB): domain Bacteria; phylum Bacteroidota; class Bacteroidia; order Flavobacteriales; family Flavobacteriaceae; genus Aegicerativicinus; species Aegicerativicinus sediminis. The sequence continues at coordinate 4,075,734 of NZ_CP064295.1, forward strand.
AACTAGAACCGGGATATTCAAAAAGAAAATCCTCAAAAGCAGCTATTGATGCTTCATAATCAGAAGAATCAAAATTAGCAGTTGTATTGTATTGCTTCGCAATTTCAAAAGCCTTCTTCTGAAGTTTATAATCTAATTCGTTCACCAATTTATTTGCCTCTTCAAGATATTCTGAATCTGGGTATTGGTTAACGAATAACTGTAATTTATCTATGGCTTCGTGTGTTTCTTTTTGTTCTTTACTATAAATAGGAGAAAGTTCATAATAACTTTTGGCACCTAAAAATGCTGCCTCTTCCGCCTTTTCACTTTTAGGGTAGGATTCGGCAAAACGTTCGAATTGATAACCTGCAAGGTGATAATCCTTCATTTCATAGAAGGTTTTAGCATATAAATACATCAACCTTTCCGCTTGTGGTTTACCTCTATAACTAGGCACAATTTGGGCAAACAATCTATTCGCCTTAGAGTATTTGCCTTGGTCGTATAAATCTGAACCGAATTTATACTTTTCAGCAATATCCTCAGATTTCAAGACCTTTTGGAAATCGCTACATGAAGTTAAAACGGTGATTCCTAATAATAAAAGAAAAAAATTCCTCATTCAATTCAGTTCGTTGCTTCTTTATTTCTTGCCTCTAAAAATGCAACTATTTCATTCACAAAAAACAAGACGCAAAATTAGTGATTATTCCCTTATTTCAAAAACTATTTTACACGGCAAAATATCCAATGATTTTGACGTGGGTAAATGTTTAAAATAAGATTAACGTTAATTTATATAATTTAATTTTTTAAGTGCAGTACGGATTTCTACTTTTAAAGAGTCTGTTGCCGGCACCAAAGGCAATCTTACTGTGTCTCTACAATATCCCAATTGGCTTAAAACACCTTTTATACCAGCTGGATTGTTTTCTTTAAATATAAGTGAAGTTAAATCCATTAAATCAAAATGATATTTATAAGCTTCGGTGGCTTTTCCTACTAAACCTAGGTTAACCATGGATGTAAATTCTTTTGGCAAGCCTTGCCCGATTACCGAAATAACCCCTGCTCCACCAGCCAATATTACTCCTAAAGCCAAATCATCATCTCCAGACAAAATCAAAAAATCTTCAGGCTTATGTTGTAATAACTTTAAATACTGTGCCACATTATTACCTGCTTCTTTAACAGCAACTATATTATCAACGTCCTTTGCCAGTCGTAAAGTGGTTTCAGGAAGCATGTTAGAGGAAGTCCTACCAGGAACGTTATAAAGGATTACAGGAATTGGCGAAGCCTTGCCAACCGCCTTGAAATGCTGATAAATACCTTCTTGTTGAGGTTTGCTATAATAAGGTGATACCGAAAGCAAGCCCTCCATCAAACTTAAATCTGTTGTCTTTATTTCCTCTATGACCGCTTGGGTATTATTTCCACCAATTCCATAAACCATGGGAACACGGTTATTGTTCGCTTCGTTTATTGTAGCGACCAACTGTTTCTTCTCCTCCCGAGTTGTCGTAACACTTTCGCCCGTTGTACCACATATAACAATATAATCTACTCCATTCTTTATGTTGTAATCCACTATTGAAGCCAGAGCCTCATGATCAATTGAGAAATCTTCTTTAAAGGGGGTTACAATGGCTATACCTGTGCCATAAAACTGTTTCATCGGTTTGTTAATTAGATAATTTATAGTTGTTCAGCATTGATTTTTGACTCTGGTAAGAGCTTGTTCAACACTCTTAAATATTTAAGCAATTCTTTAGTAAAAAGATCAAATTGGTTTGTTTCTAAATCTATTATTAAATCGTAAAGCCGAGGATCTTCTGTCGATAATCCTACCTTTAAATTAGCCGTCGATTTTGCCGTTATTAGATCTAACTCAAGTTCTGGCTTTTTATAATAGGAAATCAAAAGGTCGAAAGGTTGGTTTAAAAATGTCTCCAATTCGGTATTCGCAATATTCCCTTTCCAACCAATATCCTTTGCATTAAAATAAGAATCCCATAATTTGTCAATCATAGGTTCGTCATGAGAATATGCAATAATCTTAACCCGATTTGGGCGTAAATCAATTGATTTAAAAAAATTCCGAAACTGTTCAAAATTTGAAAACTCATCTAAATGCAAGATTACCCCAACCGAACTTACCTTGTTGTCATTAACAGAAGGTATGCGGGTTGCGAGCAATCTTTCGATATATTTTTGATTTGATCTAGCCTTAAAAGCCTTTAAAACCATCTATCTTTATACATTTGTGCAAATGTAGTAAACTACAAAAGTTAATTGCTAATTCATTTCAATTTATACGTGAAATTTCGAATCACTATTCTTTTAATCCTATCACTGGCATTCATCTCATGCGAACGCCACCTCTTCATAGGAAAAATTGTCGGTAAACAAATAAATATAAATGACTCTATCTCTAGCGATCCCAATATTGAAGCATATGTTAAACCATATCGAGAAAACATTGAAAAGGATCTCAATGAGGTTATAACATATTCCGATGGAAATTACACCAAAAATGATGGAAAGCTAAACACTGCAATTGGAAATTTAATTGCTGATGCCGTTTATGAAGAATCCAATCCAATTTATAATTCTAGGACTGGAAAAAACATAGATTTTGTAATGCTTAACCATGGAGGTATGAGAGCCGATTTGCCAAAGGGGCCAATAACTAAGAGAAATGTATACGAAATAATGCCATTTGAAAATTCTATGGTTGTTACAGAATTATCAGGAGATGAAATCAAAGACCTTTTGGGTTATCTCGTTGGAGTGAAAAGAGCCCATCCCATTTCTAAGTTACAAATCGTATTAGATAAGGATGGTAAAATGGTTAATGCCAATGTGGATGGTCATCCCATTGATTATAACCGAACCTACAATGTAGCAACGAATGATTTTTTATATAATGGAGGCGACCATATGGATTTCTTCAAAAGAGGAACAAATTTTATTGCCTTAGACTATAAAATTCGAAATATTTTATTGGATTATTTTCAAAAGGCAGACACTTTAAAGCCACGAAAAGACAACCGATTTATCCAACAATAACATGAAAAGAAGACATTTTGTACAACAAGGAATCGGTGCAGCCGCATTTTTAGGATTAGGAGGTTTTACCACAAGTGCCTTTAATGCAACATCTAAGCATATTACCATACTACATACCAATGACGTGCACAGTCATATTGATCCTTTTGGTCCAAATGACGGTCGTAATGCAAATCAAGGAGGGGTTGCTAGAAGAACAGTTCTAATAGAGCAAATTAGAAAAGAAAACCCAAACACCTTATTGTTAGATGCAGGAGATATATTCCAAGGAACACCATACTTTAATTATTATGGTGGAGAATTAGAATTTAAGTTGATGAGCATGATGAAATATGACGCCTCAACCATAGGAAATCATGATTTTGACAATGGTGTAGATGGGTTATATGCTCAATTGCCCCATGCCAATTTCGAATTTGTTTGTGCCAATTACGATTTTAGCAATACCGTTATGGATGGTCATGTGAGGCCTTATAAAATCTTTGAGTTAGACGGGATTAAGATTGGGGTTTTTGGTCTAGGAATTGAACTCCAAGGCTTGGTTAACAAGTTTCTATATAAAGAAACAGTCTATCTAGATCCTATTGAAATCACCCAAGATATGACGCGTATTTTAAAGGAGGAGAAAAAATGCGATTTGGTGATCTGTCTTTCCCACCTAGGGTATTACTATAAAGATTCAGAATTTAAGAAAGTAAGTGATCTTTCACTTGCCTCACAAACAAAGAATATAGATTTAATAATTGGGGGTCACACTCATACGTTTTTAAAAAAACCGACGGTAACTGAAAACCTGACGGGGAATAAAATGCTAATAAATCAGGTTGGGTGTTATGGCATTAACTTGGGTAGAATAGATTTCTATTTGGATGCCAATAAAAATAAATCTGCAAATGGAACTTCTATAATTGTATAGATTATCGACTAAAATTTTGGGTGCTCCAATGCTTCACTTTCTCTAAATTCCTGAATTTCTTCATATTCCATTCGCGATTGAATAATGTAGAAAAGCAGAGCTAGCATAAGGAATAAGGAACAAAGCACATTTAATGCATTGTAGTCATTTGCAACATAGAAATATGCCAACTGTATTATTTCTGCAAAGACTATAAAAATAGATCCCAATAATAAATTCATTGATTTTTTATCGTCGCGATAAATGAAATTTATTAAACTAACCGATAATAAAATCATTATCACCGAATTGTATGTCATCTCAAGTAAGTAGGAAGACGTGTCAAGGCTATCCTTAGTGGTTCCTGTTACGGAATACACACAAAATACATCTAGAACCCCTAAAATAATTAGGTGAAAAGGAAATTGCCTAAAGACACTTTTAACATTAATTGTTCGTAGGATATTCAAAGTTAGAAAGACATAAGCCAACATATTGAGGCCGTTGCCTATAAAATATATTAGTGAATTGTCTTCCCATTCAAAATAAGACCATCCAAGCAATCCAATCATATTAATGAGTTCAGCCAAGGCTATCATAGAAAGGAATAACAAGAATAACGGTTTCCGTTTTTTAACAAGAACAAAATACAGCCCCGTTAACGCAACCATAATTAGTGTACGAACTGCGTAGGCGTACATCTCCAGTTGTAGTACCTGGAACACTATAAAACTTAGCGCCAGGCATATAAGTAATGAAATCAATATTTTTTTCATTAGTCTAGATTTGGGGCTTGACTAGAGCAAATATAAATATATTTTACAAATAAACGATAAAAAAATACATTTTATCGATATTTATTTTATTTTTGTAGGAATTTACTTGTTTTTAAATAATTTTTTACTTATTCTAAAGTGTTCCTTTTTATACATATCTCTCTATAGGAACTACTATAGCCTTTATTGGGTTATCAGTTTCCAGCCTTTTGTTAAACTCTTTAACCAAGGTAAAAAAATCATCTATTTTGTTTTCATCTGTAAATGAAAAATACATGGTGCTTTCATTTCCACCAGTAATACTTGGGAACCAACTTGAGGAATCCAAGATTGAGGGGACTTCTTTATATCCGTCAATTTCTGACTGACTAAAGCGATCGATATGGCTTTGAGCCAAGAGTTTTCGTGCTTGCGACTGAAACTCCTCAACTACGGTAACAATCAAAAGTTTCATTAGTTATGATTTTTACGTTCAATTAAATAATACACGAGAGGCACTACCAATAAGGTCAATACTGTAGATGCAATTGTCCCACCCATCAAACTTATAGCTAAACCTTGGAATATAGGGTCAAACAAAATAACGAATGCCCCAATAACTACGGTTCCCGCTGTTAACAAAATTGGTGTGGTTCTAACTGCTCCAGCCTCAATTACTGCCTGTTTCAATGGTACGCCATCATTCAAACGAAGGTTTACAAAATCTATAAGCAATACCGAGTTCCTAACCATTATACCTGCCAACGCAATCATACCTATAAATGAAGTAGCTGTAAAAAATGCTCCTAATATCCAATGTCCCAATACAATGCCCACCATTGAAAGAGGTATCGCAACCATCATAACCACTGGAGCTTTAAAATTTTGAAACCATCCAACTATTAACATATAAATAATTACAATAACACCGAGAAAGGCTAATCCCAAATCACGGAATACTTCCAAGGTAATTTGCCACTCACCATCCCATTTTACGGTATAATCTTGTTCTAATTCAGGTTGTTTAATATATAATTCATTTATAGTATAACCTTCTGGAAGCTTTATATTTTCCAGCTTGTCGGTCATGCCAAGTATAGCGTAAACTGGACTTTCAAGTTTTCCTGCCATATCTGCCATCACATAAACAACCCTTTTCTGGTTTTTCCTATATATACTTTTAGCAGCCGTGGTTTCATTAATCTCTACCAAATCGCTTATAGAAACCATATTCCCACCTCTTGCTTTTATCTGAACTCTAGAAATATCCTGTAGAGTTGATTTTTCCTTTTCTTCCAAAGTCAAAACAATTCCAACCTGTTCTGAAGCGTCCTGATCAAACAAATGCGATACGGCTCGATTACCTAGAGCCATATTCAAGGTATGTGTTATTTGTTGTGGCGAAATGCCAAATAGCATTGCCTTTTCCCTATCTATATTGAAAAAATAATCCTTTTGATCAGCTTCGACCATCCAATCTACATCTACAACATCTTCCGTATTATTTAAAATGCTTTGAACCTCATTTGCAAGTCGCATTTGTTCATCATAATCTGGACCATAAATTTCTGCTACAATAGTTGATAGGACAGGAGGGCCTGGTGGAACCTCAACTATTTTTACGTTTGCTCCATATTTAATGGCTATTTCCTGAATTCTTGGTCGAAATTGCTTAGCAATATCATGACTCTGTTCTTTGCGATCATGTTTATCAATTAAATTTACTTGAATATCCGCTACATTACTTCCGCCCCTTAAATCGTAATGCCTAACCAATCCATTAAAGGTTATAGGTGCTGAAGTTCCTACATAACTTTGATAATTTTCAACAAGGAGTTGTTCTGCGATATATTGATTTATTTCCTTGGCAACCAAAGCGGTCCTTTCTAAGGTCGTGCCCTCAGGCATGTCAATTACAACTTGAAATTCATTTTTGTTATCGAATGGCAACATCTTCACCGCAACGGTTTTAGTAAAAAACAGTCCAATTGAGGCGATTAAGAGCAAAAAGGTTATTCCAAGAAAAATCCACCTCTTTTTAGGGTTCTCAATCAATGGTTTTTCAAACTTTTCATACACACGATAAATCCAAGTCTCCTCCATTGTTTTATGTTCTTTCCCATTCCCAGATTTTTTATCTTTTTCTCTCAAAAAAATGTATCCCAAATAAGGAGTTATTGTTAATGCAACAAAAAGAGACAGTAGCATTGCAATAGAAGCACCTATGGGCATTGGAGACATATACGGCCCCATTAATCCAGAAACAAAAGCCATAGGTAAAACAGAGGCTATTACTGTAAATGTTGCAAGAATGGTAGGGTTTCCAACTTCATTAATAGCGTAAAGGGCTGCCTGTTTAAATGGCAGGCGTTTCATCTTAAAATGTCGATGCATGTTTTCAGCAATTATTATTGAGTCATCCACCACAATACCTGTTACAAATACCAACGCAAAAAGTGTAATCCTGTTTAAGGTATAATCCAACATATAATAACTTAAAAGGGTTAATGCGAATGTAATTGGCACTGAAAGAAACACTACCAAGCCACCACGCCAACCCATAGCCAGCATTACAACCAAGGTAACTGCAATTATTGCTCCTATAAGATGTAATAAAAGTTCCGAAACTTTTTGGGATGCGGTTTCACCATAATTTCTAGTTATTTCAACATGAACATCATCAGGGATTAGTGTTTTACGTAATTGATCAATTTTATCAATTACTACATCAGAAATTTTCATAGCGTCTGCGCCTTTGCGCTTGGCTATTGAAATTGTAACCGCTGGATATTCTGAAGGAAAGGTTTCTACCTTATCATCTGCCTTCCCAAATCCCAGAGACACATATGTCTGGGGCAATTCTGGACCATCTTGTATCGATGCTATTTGTTTAAGATAAATGGGTTGATTTTGATTTACACCAACGACCAAATTCTCCAAATCACCCTTTGTCTCAAGAAATTTCCCTGAATTAACTAGAAATTCTGTATCATTATTCCTAAAGCTACCTGAGGAAAGTTGTTGGTTGTTAGTTTTAATCATTTCCGCAACATTTAGGAAATCTAGACTAGTTGCTGCCATTTTATCCTTGTCTAACACCACCCTCATCTGACGGTCACGTCCACCAATCTTTCTAGTGGCTGAAACATCATTGACTTTTTTAATTTCATCAGACAATTCCTGTGCAATTTGCTTAAGATGAAAGTCATCATAGGTTTCACTCCAAAGTGTAAGTCCAAGCATTGGGACATCATCAATAGAACGGGTTTTAACCAAAGGAAACGTTACTCCTTCTGGCATTTGGTCCATGTGCTTATTGATTTCATTGTAAAGCTTTACAAAAGATCTCTCTATATCCTCTCCAACATAAAATTGTACAATTACCATTCCCTGTTCTTTCATAGAAGTTGAATAAACATATTCTACCCCTGGGATGTTTGATATCAATTTTTCTAATGGCTTTATTACCCTAGATTCTACCTCCGTGGGTGTTGCTCCAGGATAGCCTACAAATATGTCAGCCATAGGAACATCTATCTGCGGTTCCTCTTCTCTTGGAATCAAAAAAGAGCTGTAGACCCCTATGACCATAAACACAATCATAAGGAGTACTGTTAATTTTGAACTTATAAAAGCTTTGGCAATTTTGCCCGCTAATCCATCTTTCATAATCTAGCTAACCTATTATTGTACCGAAACAGGTACGCCGTTATACAATTTACCCTCCGCAGAAACTATATAATTTTCATCAGGCCTCAATCCAGACAACACTTCCACTGTATCGCCAAATGATTTTCCAATTCTCACCCAACGCAACAAAGCCGTATTGCTTTCACTAACAGTATATATCCCTGAAAGTTGACCTTGATTTACAATGGCCGATTTTGGTATAACCACTTTTTCTATACGTGCTTTATTTTCATGAACGGGAAACTGAACGTTAACATACATGCCAGAAAGCACTTCTGGATGGCTTTCCACCAATTCAACGGTTGCTAAATATTGACCGCCCGTATTTCGTGCTGAAGTACTTAATTCATTTACAACCCCATTAAGTACAACTCCATTTGATTTTATATGAACCTTAGTTGTGTCTCCATTCTTAATATTAGTAATCTCACTTTCCGGTATTGATACCTTTGCCTCAAAAGCCTTGGCGCCTTCAATAGAAATTAGAGGGATACCTGGATTCGCCATAGCCCCTTCATCTATAAATTTATTTGTTATAATACCTGAAAATGGCGCACGAATATTACTATAGGCAAATTGAGCATCCACCTCCTTTTCCATTTGTTTCGCGACTTCTAGTCTTGCTTGGGCCATTTCGAACTTGGCAGTAATATCATCCAGTTCTTTTTGGGTGGCACTATTTTCCGCAAATAGATTTTTAAACCGATTATAATCTTTTTGGGCATTAGCATATGCTGCTTTTGCTTCCACAATTGTCGCTTGAGTTTGTGCTCTTTTTGCGGAAAGATCTGAGTTGTTTATTCTAATAACCAAGTCTCCTTTAGACACCTTATCACCCACTTTTACATAGATTTTTTCTACAAACCCCATAGATCTAGTACTAAGATTAGCACTATTAACCGCTTCAATTTTCCCACTAGCTGAAACCCATGATTCATTTTGCTCTGAGGAAACCGATGCTACATGAACAAGAACAGGAGTTGGAGAAGTATGCTTGTTTTCCTTTTTACCACCACACGAGAACAGTAGTAGCATAAAAGACATAATTGCAATAATATAGTTGGCTTTTTTCATGATTATTTACTTAAAAAATTTAGGTACAACTGTGCATAGTTGTATTGGAAAATGGCTTTGTTTAATTCTAATTGTTTTTGTGCGAATTGAGTTTCAGCAATAAGTAAATCAGAGGTTCTCTCCAAACCTTCCTTATAGCGGTTGTTCCTAATTCTCAAAGATTCTTCCGATTGTTCAACGGCTAATTTTGCTAGCCTTACGGAATTGTATGCATCCTGCACTAAACGGTTGGTCCGATTAAATTCTGACCGACTTTCCATTTTATATTGATCTAATTCATATTTAGATTTTTCAAAAGAAGCTTTACTCTTGGCTACTTTTCCAATTTTTTTTGAGCCATCGAATAAATTCCAACTTAATTGTGCCCCCACTATATAACCATTTGCATCGGCTTGAAAGAATTTGTCGTCATATAATTCAAAACTTCCAAAAGCATTAAGTCTTGGTAAAAAAGCCATTTTATCAGCTTTATAAGCACTTTCATAAGCATCAAGAGCTTTGCCCAAAGCCAATATATCAGGTCTTTCTTCCGTAAAGACCTTTATGTCCAAAGGAGCATTCATTAAACTTAAACTATCGGCTGGTTGATAAAGAGTAAACGTTTCGTCATTAAATAATACAGATAAGTAGTTGGATGCATTTAAAACATTACTTTGAGCCAACTGAAGTTGATTTTCAACTTCTGTATACCTCACTTCCACAGCCAATAAATCTGATTTCTGAATCAATCCTTGATTAAAACTATTTTTGGTAATTCGGAGTGTTTCAAACAAAGCCTCTCTAGTCTTCAATAATACATTTACTGCCCCTATAGCCAATTGTAATTGCATGTAGGCCTTTTTGGTTTCCATAACCACATATTCCTGAGTTCTTGCTTGATGAAATTCCGATGCTTCCATTTTAGCCTTTGCCGCACTTCTTTGAAAAATTCCGTCAAAATTGAGTAGTGGCTGCATTACCTCTATTTTAGTGGCAAAATTTGTTGTTTGGTCAGGATCATTCAACAAACTTGGATTGAAGTCATTTTGGGTAAGAATCTCCTGATTTAATTTAGACCCGAATGCCATCAACGGATTAGTTGTAGAAATCCCAGTATAAGATGCTTCAATACTGGGTAAGAATATAGCATTAGTTTGGGCATACTCTGCTTTCGATTCCAACACCGATGCATTAACCACCCTAATAACATTGCTATTTTGGGCAGCTTTATTTACAGCCTCCTCCATACTAAGGATGTGCTGAGCCTGAATGGCCCCGCTTAGCATGATAAAAAGAGTGATTATACTTATATATTTCATGAACATTTCAAATTTTGAACAAATATAAAGTGGCTGAACAGCTATAGTCAGTCACATTTGTTACCAAACTCAATTGCCAGAAAATATATGATTGGAAAAAAATACAATTCAGAAAAGGAAGCTATCTATCTGAATTATAATTATTTAGAATAAAATAAAATTATATTTCTATTGGATCATGCTAATGAATGAATATTCATCTATGATAGGAATACCTAGTGATTCAGCCTTTATTCGTTTACTCGGACCCATTTTATCTCCTGCGACCACATAGTTGGTTTTGGAAGAAATTGAACTACCGACCTTACCTCCATTTTCTTCTATTAGCCTTTTTAACTCGTCGCGACTTACGGATTCAAATACTCCTGAGACAACAAAAATATTCCCATTTAATTTATCTGTTCGGTTGCTTAAAATCTCTTCCGAAAGTGAAAAGTTTAAACCTTTATCCTTTAGACGTTCAATAATGTCCACATTCTCTAAGTTGCCGAAAAACTCTTTTACACTTTCCGCAATTTTTACTCCAATTTCTTCAACACCCTCCAATTCCTCTTGGGTTGCAGCCATTAACGAATCAATATTTTTGAAATGTCTAGCTAGTTTTTTCGCTACAGTTTCACCGACATATCTAATTCCCAAAGCAAACAATACTCGCTCAAATGGAACTCCCTTAGACTTTTCAATTCCGTTTATAAGATTATCGGCACTTTTTTCTGCCATTCTTTCCAAGGGAAGTACATCCTCCTTTTTTAAGTCGTATAAATCAGCATAGGTACTTGCCAAACCATTTGCCACCAATAAAGCAACAGTTTCTCCTCCTAGACCTTCAATATCCATAGCCTTTCTAGATATAAAATGCTCAATCCTTCCTACGATCTGTGGCCGACAATGTAATGAGTTCGGACAATAATGCTGTGCCTCACCTTCTTTCCGAATTAATTCAGTACCACATTCTGGACAATGGGTTATGTATTCTAGTCTTTGGGAATCTTTTGGTCTGAGTTCCAGATCAACACCAACTATTTTTGGAATAATTTCACCTCCCTTTTCAACATAAACGGTATCTCCAATTCGAACATCTAATTTTTCAATCTGATCCGCATTATGCAAGGATGCTCTTTTCACAACGGTTCCGGCCAAGGATACAGGATCTAGATTGGCAACCGGTGTAACCGCCCCAGTTCTTCCAACCTGATAAGAAACACTTCTGAGAATAGTGGAACCCTGTTCAGCCTGAAATTTGTAAGCAATGGCCCAACGTGGGGCTTTAGCAGTATAACCCATTTCTTGTTGCTGGTGCAGGTCGTTAACCTTTACTACAACACCGTCTGTTTCATATGGAAGATCGTAGCGCTTTTTATCCCAATGGGATATATAGCTCATAACCTCCTTAATGTTTTTGGAAATTTTTGGTTCAGGAGGGACCTTAAAACCCCAGTCCCTGGCCTTTTGCAACATTTCAAAGTGTGTTTTCAGACCAATCTCCGCTCCAACAATATGGTAAAATAAACATTCCAAGGGACGTTTAGCCACCTCGCCACTATCTTGAAGCTTTAAACTACCTGAAGCAGTATTCCTAGGATTACGGTACGGCTCTTCGCCCTGGGCAATACGCTCTTCATTCATTTTATTAAAGCCTTCAAATGGTAAAACCACTTCACCTCTAATTTCAAATAACTCCGGATAATCACCTTTTAAGATTAAGGGAACTGAACGAATTGTCTTAATATTTGTAGTTACATCATCACCTTGGAAACCATCACCACGGGTAACCGCTGAAACCAATTTTCCATCTCTATAGGTTAAGTTAATGGAGGCTCCGTCATACTTTAGTTCACAAGCGAAACCAATATGCCCATCAACCATCTTTTCCAACCGATCGGTCCATTCCATTAATTCATCGCTAGAATAGCAATTATTTAAGGAGTACATCCTATGTAAATGTTGGACCGTATTGAAGTTCTTAGTGATTTCACCTCCAACCCTTGATGTTGGTGAATTAGGATCCTTAAATTCTGGGTGCTTCAATTCTAAAGATTGCAATTCTTTTAAAAGGACATCGAATTCAAAATCGCTGATTACCGGTTCATCTAACACATAGTAGCGATAATTGTGCTCGTTTAATTCTTTTGTTAATTGAGCAATCCTCTCTTTATCCGTCATTATAAACTGATATTTATTCTATTAAGTTTTATTCAAATTCAACCATTTAGGAACATCTGGAGCTTCATACGCCTCCATTTTGGCAAGTAGTTGTTCAATAGAATCAGAGACCAAGAGGATTTCTTGATTCGTCTTACTTAGAAATCCCTTTTCAACCATGATTTCTGACATTTTTATTAAATGGTCAAAATATCCATTAGAATTTAGTAGTCCTATAGGTTTTTTATGCAGTCCCAACTGGGCCCAGGTAATGATTTCAAATAATTCTTCCAAGGTTCCAAATCCTCCAGGCAAAGCAATAAATGCATTCGCCCGTTCATGCATTGCAAGCTTTCGCTCATGCATTGTTTGAGTAGTTATTAATTCTGAAAGATTAGGGTGAACGACTTCCTTTGTTTTTAAAAAGTCTGGTATAATACCAATTACGGTACCAGAACGCCCCAGGACTGTGTCTGCAATAAGACCCATTATACCTACCCTAGCTCCACCGTAAATTAATTGGACATTTCTTTCGGCCAATATTCTTCCCAACTCTTTAGCATGAGCTTCAATATTTACATCATTGCCATTACTACTTCCGCAAAAAACTGCTATGGAATTTAAGTTATTCAAATTTTGTAAGTTTTAGCATCCTCGATTTTCCAAAAAAGTCCTTTCTAAACTCCCAACTAAATCCACCGATTTCATTTAAGAGTTTTTTCAATGGTTGACTAAGATACTCATTGATCTCAAAATAGATATGCCCGTTAGTTTTCAATTTATCAACAGCTATCTCAAGAATTTTTCTATAAAAAATAAGAGGATCCTCATCATCCACAAAAAGAGCTAAATGTGGCTCATAATCTAGCACATTTGACTTCATCTTCAGTTTTTCTGAAATTCTTACATAAGGAGGGTTAGATACGATTAAATCGTAATCCGCCATTTTTGTGAATAATTCTGATTCTTTCAATTTTAAAACGTCGCCATGAAAAAATCTAACTCTAGAATCATTTCTATTTGCATTCTCCTTAGCCAACTTTAACGCACCATCACTAATGTCAATGGCTTCTACGTCTGTATCTATTAGGTTTTTAGCCAGGGAAATAGCTATACATCCGCTACCTGTTCCAACATCCAATATTTTCAAGGAAGAAACAGTACTGTGATCAACCAATATCCATTCAACAAGTTCTTCAGTTTCAGGTCGAGGAATTAACACATTTGGGTTTACCAAAAACTCCATCCCATAAAATTCTGTATACCCTAAAATATATTGAATTGGCGTGTAGTCCTGAAGCTGATTTATTTGATTGACCAAAGTAAACTCCTTATCCTTTGGGATATCATAACTTAGGTTTAGTGGAATTTCGTGACGCTTTAATTGAAGGGAATGTTGAACAAGCTGATAATAAAATTCATCTACTTCATTCTTTTCATATAACCCAGTCAAATTGTCATAGAACTGTGCCCTAAACTCTTTTAATTTCATAAATCTTTAAGCATCCAAACATTGCAGGAATAATGCCCTGTATCTCCCATTGGCCCATCAATATAATTGAATCCGTTTGCTGCATATAGTCTACGGGCACGCTCCATATAAGGCATTGTCTCTAGGTAACAACTTTTAAATTTAAATTCTTTGGCTTTATGAAGGCACCTATCAATCAGACGTTTGCCTATTCCCTCACCTCTAACTCGATTCAATATATACATCTTCTGTAATTCGCAAACTTGTGGATCACCTTTTTGTAAAGGGCTAATACCACAACCTCCTACAACTTCACCATCTTTAATTGCCAAAAAATAAATACATCTTGGATGGTCATAGGTTTCGTACATGCAATCAAGTGCCGAATCTGCATAGGCAGTACCCACCTTGGGAACACCCATTTCTATCAAAACCTCTCGGATTACCTTTGCAATGGATTTATTATCAGCCAACGAAATTTCCCGAATAATTGCCTGATTAGTGCTCATTATATTCCTAATTTTACCGATGTGAATATACACGAAAAATATATGAGACGCTGTATACAGCTAGCCAAAAATGGCTTGGGGACCACCGCCCCTAATCCAATGGTTGGATGCGTTATTGTTCACCAAGGAAAAATTATTGGTGAAGGCTTTACAAGTCCTTATGGAGGACCACATGCAGAAGTTAATGCAATTAATA
Source organism: Aegicerativicinus sediminis (assembly GCF_015476115.1). GTDB lineage: Bacteria > Bacteroidota > Bacteroidia > Flavobacteriales > Flavobacteriaceae > Aegicerativicinus > Aegicerativicinus sediminis. The sequence continues at coordinate 4,090,818 of NZ_CP064295.1, forward strand.
GTGTAAAGGAACCAAGCCTTCTAAAAAATTCCCAACTCTATGTATCCTTAGAACCATGTTCACATTTTGGCAAAACTCCACCTTGTTCGGATTTAATCATTTCAAAAAAGATCCCCATGGTAATTATCGGAATAGTCGATTCGCACTCTAAAGTTGCCGGTAAAGGAATAGAAAAAATGAAACATGAAGGGATAAATGTTATAACCGGAATATTACAAGAAGAGTGTTATCAAATTAATAAGCGCTTTTTTACATTCCATAATAAGAAAAGACCATACGTTATTTTGAAATGGGCCCAAACTAAAGACGGTTTTCTTGCCCCTTTGCATAAAGATGTAAATTCTCCGTTTTGGATCTCAAACCAGTATTCCCGTCAATTAACACATAAATGGAGAAGTGAGGAGATGGCTATTCTGGTTGGAGGTAAGACAATTATAGATGACAATCCCAGTTTAACTACAAGGGATTATTACGGTAAAAATCCTATCAGAATTATTTTTAAAAACAGTCAACATCTTTCAAAAAAATTTAAGATTTTTGAGAATGCCGATGAGACTATTTTTGTGGAGAAATTAGTAGATGGCACCAATGAAGATCAAATACAACATCTTCTCCAGTCTATCAATAAAGAAGAAATTATTTCTATTATTGTTGAAGGAGGCCTAAAAACCCTAAATTTATTTTTAAATTCTGGCGTTTGGGACGAGGCTAGAATTTTTGTCGGAAATTCCTTTTTGGACAAAGGACTTCCTGCTCCCGAATTAGAATTACCTACTTATAAAATGGAAAAAATTCTTAATGACCAACTTTACGTACTGACCAACAATGATTAAAACCTTAATTTTTGATTTTGGCGGAGTATTTATCAATGTAGATAAAGAAGGCGCCAAAAAACGAGCATTATCGGTTTATAAGGTGAAAGAATATTCAAAGGACATGGTGAAAATTAACGATCTCTACGATCGTGGCGAAATTTCCACTTTAGAATTCATTGAATTTTATTTAGAAAAATTCCCTCATTTAGACGAATACCAAATCCTTGAACTTTGGAATGATTGTATAGAAGATTTCCCCTACCACAGGCTCCGATTTTTAAAAAAGCTCGCACAAGACAAAAAATATCGATTGATTCTAATAAGTAATATGAATCAACTTCATATTGAATGGATAATTAATAATGTGCGTTATTTTGAAGAGTTTGTTTCATGTTTCGATAGGTTTTATCTCTCGCACGAAATAAACTTGAGGAAACCAGACCCGGAGGTATTTCAATTCATCCTCCAAAATGATGGACTCAACCCAAAAGAATGCTTTTTTGTGGACAATTCTAAAGCCAATACTGAAATTGCTGAATCTCTTGGAATTAAATCATGGAATATAGACCCATCTAAGGATGATGTCTCTAATCTTTTTCAAACATATTCAATTTAAGATTTGATATTTTTATCACTAAGCGTCTTAGCCTCGACTCTTATTTTTGTGGTGTTTAAGCTGCTACAAAAATTACGAATCGACAATCTTCAGGCCATAGTTATAAATTATATTGCTGCCTCTGTATTCGGGTTTACCTTAGCTTCCAGCGAATTAGAATTTATTGATATTTTTCAAAAACAATGGATTTGGGGATCCTTAATTCTTGGGGCGTTGTTTATAACTATATTTAATGTTATGGCATATACCTCGCAAATAAATGGCATTGCAGTAGCATCCGTAGCGACTAAGATGAGTCTGATTATCCCGGTAATATTGGGGCTATTTTTATACCAGGAGAATACAACCTTGTTAAAGTTTATCGGTGTTGGAATTGCATTGACCTCAGTTTATTTAACCTCATTTAAAAAAGGAAATGCAACAAATTCCATAACAAATTTAGGGTGGCCTATTACACTATTTATAGGTTCGGGTATTATTGATTCTGCCATAAAATATTATCAATTCAATCATTTACAAGATTTTGAATACGGTTATTTTTCAGCTTCAATTTTTATGTTTGCAGGAATATTTGGAATTGCCTTCTTCAGCATGCAACGGCTAAAGGGTAGAGCAAAATTTAATCCTAAAAGTATCCCATTCGGCATTATTCTAGGTGTAATAAACTTTGGATCAATATATTTCTTGCTAAAGGCCCTAAATTCTCCCGAAACTGAAAGCGCCACTATATTTTCCATTAACAATGTTGCTATAGTATTATTTTCTTCATTAATTGGGTTATTCTTTTTTAATGAGCGATTATTGAAGAAAAATTGGGTGGGAATCGCTTTGGCGATTGCAGCTATATTTATAATTCAGTTAGCTTAGGTTAATGAATGATTCTTACAAGACAATAAAAGATTCTGTATCCTATATACTTTTCAAGGATAGAAATAGTAAATTCTATGGTTTTGCCTTTCCTATTAAAGGAGAGGAGGAAGTTAAAACCTATTTGTCGGAATTAAGAAAAATGCATCATTCAGCACGCCATTGGTGTTATGCATTTCAATTAGGAAATGAAATTTCTGGGATTTATTATCGCTACAATGACGATGGCGAACCATCGAATTCTGCCGGAGCACCAATTTATGGACAAATTCAATCTTTTGAAGTCACCGACCTTTTAGTAGTGGTGGTACGTTATTTTGGAGGCACTAAATTAGGGGTGAGCGGGCTTATAAATGCTTACAAAACAACAGCTGAATTAACTTTAACTGAAGCAATAATAATAGCAAAACATGTAGTAGAGACCTTTAAGGTAAACTACCCATACTCTTTAACCACCGAAGTAATGCGTGTCTGCAGCCGAGATTCGGTAGAAATTATTTCTCAAAAATTTGATGCTTCCTGTGAAATGCTAATACAAATAAAACTTAGTAAGGCAAATAAAATTTTTGAAGAATTGGATAAAATTTATGGAATTGAATGTAAAAAAATAGTGCTTTAATTTTATTGGGTAAGTTTTTTAAGTAGATCTTCAGGGCAGCGAATAGGTCGATTTTTTTCCTTATCCATAAAAACTAAGGTAGTTGAACCGGTTGCAAGCAGGTCATTTTTCTCGTTAAACAGTTCATAATTGAAGGAAATTTTTGCGGTTGGTTTTTCAGAAAGTTGAGTCTTTACTTTAACCAAATCATCATAACGAGCTGGGCTTTTGAAATTTATATTTATGCTTATTACGGGAAGCATAATTCCATCGTTTTCCATTTGTTTGTAAGTGACCCCAAATTTTCGTAGCCACTCTGTTCTACCAACCTCAAAATACTGTGCATAATTCCCATGGTAGACTACCCCCATTTGATCTGTTTCCCCATATCTGACGCGGAATTCAGTTTGATCAAATTCATATGGATTCTCCATTGGTTTTAGGATTTTTTTTGTAACTTCAAAGACAGTTAAACATGGGAAAATATTTCTGAAAATTCAACACTGATTGATTTTTTTTTTAAGAAATTTGT